>JALWVW010000198.1 GCA_027079365.1 Campylobacteraceae bacterium
ATTTTTAATAGTTAATTGAGAATCGGGAGTAGTAGTCCCCATTCCAACACTGTTGGCAGAGGTGTCTAAATACAAGTCATTGGTATTAAAAGCTATATCTCCGTTAGTGGTTGAGTCTGTATTAATATTTAAGATATTACTAGTAGTATTATAACCAATAGTTCCTTCGTCAGTTAAACTTGTTCCAATATGTAAAGTTTGTGGTCCTAAATATAGATCTTGCCATCTATTACTGGAAGAACCTAAATCATAAGTGTCATCAGCTGATGGTAATAAATCATCACTCATTATAAAAGTGGTTCCATCATGTCTTAAATAATTAGAGCTTCCATTTCCAAAATAAAGATAATCATTAAGTTCTATATTTCCAACTACATCTAAGTCTTGAGAAGGAGTGGTGGTTCCAATTCCCAATCTATCATTAGTATCATCCCAAAAGAAATTAGAATTATCTTCAGTAACTGCTGAACCGGAGGTAAAGAGAATAGAACCGGCGGTATAGGAACTAGGGGTATCGGTAAGAGATAAGAAAGTGGAAGATGATCCACTATTTGCCGGCACCCAATTAGAACCATCCCAACTAAGAACTTGTCCATTACTTGGAGCAGTGGTGGTTGTATCTACATCAGAATGGTTATCTATAGAACCTAAGGTTAAAGAACTAGGATCAACATAACTTAAAGCATTGGAACCATTGGTTTGGACTAAATAACCATTAGTACCATAACCGGCTGGAGTATCAGTTAAACCAATAAAGGTCGTAGAACCAACAGAAGAAGGAGCGGTGTTACAAACTAAACCAGTTCCGGCTTCATAAGTACAAAGTCTAGTATCGGTAAGAGTTCCTTCATTAAGAGAGAAGGTAGTTCCAGTTAGATTTAAAAGAGTTCCTCCGGCAGTATAAGTAGTATCATCATCTCCATCATCTAAACCGGAAGGTCTTCCAGTGATTGAAGTCCAAGCGGGAGTAACGGTTGTATTACCGGCAGCGGTTAATCTTCCTTGAGCATCTACAGTGAAAGTTCCCACTTGAGTAGCGGAACCATAACTTCCGGCGGTTACAGCGGTATCAGCTAAGTTAAAGGTTGTTCCACTTAAAGATAATCCTGTTCCGGCAGAGTAAGTGGTATCTGTATCTACATCTGAACTACAAACAAAAGCAGAACCATTCCATTGAAGTTTATCTGTTCCGGAACAGGTTGGAGAATTAACAGAGAAAGTAGTTCCAGTTAAAGATAAGCCATTACCGTTAGTATAGGTAGTATTGTTATCATTTGCCGGCACCCAATTAGAACCATCCCAACTAAGAACTTGTCCATTACTTGGAGCAGTGGTGGTTGTATCTACATCAGAATGGTTATCTATAGAACCTAAGGTTAAAGAACTAGGATCAACATAA
>JALWVW010000199.1 GCA_027079365.1 Campylobacteraceae bacterium
TTTAAAATTGGCTGCAAATATCATTTTCTACTCCTCCAACGCTTCAATTCCAGGGAGCACTTTCCCCTCGAGCAGCTTGAGACTTGCGCCGCCACCCGTACTGACAAATGTCATCTCCTCTACATCTCCAGCTCTGGCTGCCACATCTGCAGTGTCGCCCCCACCCACAATGGTTGTAGCATGGGTCTCAGCAATATAGTGTGACATCTTGATCGATCCTTTGGCAAATTTATCCATCTCGTAGACCCCCATGGGGCCATTCCATATAATAGTCTGTGCATCATTCAGCACTTCCCTGAAAAGCCTGCTGCTGGCAGGGCCGATATCCAGCCCCATCCAGTCCGCAGGTATCTCCTGTGTCGGGAGATATTTTATTGTAGTATTTTCACTAAACTCAGGTGCAGCAACGACATCGACAGGAAGGTAGAATTTTACATTCTTCTCTTGTGCTTTTTTCATAATCCTGGATGCCTCGTCCAGTAGGTCATTCTCTACCAAAGAATGGCCGATCTCATAGCCCATCGCCCTGAGAAAGGTAAATGCCATGCCTCCTCCGATAATAACTTTGTCCACTTTGTCAAGCAGTTTTGTCAATGCCTGTAGTTTACCTGAGACTTTGCTTCCTCCCACCACTGCAACAAAAGGTCTGGTAGGCTCCTCCAATACCCTACTAAAAAAGTTTATCTCCTTGGAGAGCAGGAAGCCGGCACCTTTCGCATCCTTATCAAACTGCTCTGCCATAGCATAAATGGAAGCATGTTTTCGGTGGCAGGCGCCAAACGCATCATTGATATAAATATCCACCATACCTGCCAGTGCCTTGGAAAATTGCACATCATTGCTTGTCTCACCTGGATCAAATCTTAGGTTCTCCAACAAAAGCACATCACCCGCCTCTAAGGAGTCTGCCAATGCCTTGGCTTTCTCTGTGATCACCCGACCTGTCTTGGAATCGTCAAAGAGCAGTCTATTTTTTATCTTGAGCAATATATCCAGTCGACGATATACTGTCTCGAGTGAATACTTCTCTTCATAAATACCCGGCTCAGGTCGCTCAAAATGTGATCCCAGAATAATCTTGCACCCTCTATCTACACAATATCGAATTGTCTGCAATGCCTCTCTGATCCTGCGATCATCAGTGATATTACCAAACTCATCCTTGGGAACATTAAAATCACATCGTATGAACACTCTCTTTCCGTCGATATCCAGCTCTTTGATCGTTTTCAACTTGATTCCTTGTTTTTTTGATAAAATTATAATTATTTTACTGAATTAGAGGTTACTGCTTGGTTAAATACAGACCACCTGTTGCACTGTTTGGAGGGAGTTTTGATCCACCACATGAAGGGCATCAGCGTATTGTAGAGGCGTTGACAGCATTGGATGATATTGACAAAGTAATTGTCATGCCAGCATTTCTTAATCCCTTCAAAGCCTCCACGCTGGCCTCTGCCAAAATGCGTCTTTCCTGGTGCAAAAAAGTCTTCCATGGAGACAAGGTGATCATCAGTGATTTTGAGATATCCCAGCATCGGCCTGTCTATACCATCGAGACACTCCAGGCACTCCAAAAAGAGTACGAGGTCAAGTATCTTGCCATAGGTTCCGACAATCTGGAAAAGATCACGCACTGGAAACACTTTGAGGAGATCAATGCACAGGTGACCTGGCTCGTTTTCACTAGGGCTCAAGCAACGCCAGATTGTCATCTGCTTAAACGATGCAGGGTTATGATGCTGCATCTACCTGTCAGTTCCACTGCGATTCGTGACGGCAGAGACATGGTGTATATTGACAACACTATTCTTGATGAAGTAACAGATACTATACACAACACAAAGGATACACATGACCATCAAAGAGAGAGTTGACGCCATTGTCGGCGTACTTGATGACAAAAAAGCAGAGGAGATTGAAGTATTTGATCTCTCCGATACCGACTACATCGCCAAAGAGGTGGTAATCGCCAACTCTTTTGGAGGCAAACACACTGTTGCACTCTACGAACATCTCAAAAAAGAGCTCAAACCAAAAGGAGAAGAGTTTCTAGGAGCAGATGAGAGTGATGACTGGGTCGTCGTTGACTTGGGAGACATTATTGTCCATATCATGACACCTGCCTACAGAGAGCACTACTCACTGGAAAAATTCCTTAGTGGGCTTGAGCCTAGGGAAAGCTAGTACTATTTACACTAAGTAGCCCTAATCAACCAGCTCTTGTTTGAGCTTCTCCTGGTTGAGTTTCTTGATCAGTTTAGCAGAAAGTGCTGCATAACTCTCTTCTTCCAGTTTTAATATTTTTGATATTTCATCTGCTGAGCTTCCTGCTGCCCATCCAAGCAGCAGCTTGTACTCTTTTTTAGTCAGCCTTGCTTTGAATACCGACAGCAGTGCCTCTTCTTCTTTGAGATTTCCAACCAGTTTTCTGATATGTTTTTTGAGTGTTTGTTGCACCATGATGTTATCCTAAGTATGTATGTCCGGAACCTTCTATAAGCTCCAGCAGTAAAAACAATCCTATTGTAAAGAGAGGAGAGAGTATAAGCCACCAGTAGTAGCGATTACGTATCAGATAGTAGAGCAGCCCTAGCCATGCTGCCACCAGCAGAACCAGATGAGCGATATAGACAGGAAAGACCATACGCGTGATATTGCCTGCAATGCCCAGCGAAACAATAAGTACAAATGAACCCAAAGCGATAAGAAGCTTTCGGGTATTTCGATTGTGCCTGTACTGTAAAAAGATAAGGGTGACTGTGCCCAAGATCACTAATACCAGCAATGCTTTCATCGACACATCCTTCCTACAGCCTATCCAATACTTCGATACCCAACAGAGCCAATCCCTGCTTGATCGTGCGCGCTGTCAGATCGGCCAGCAGCAACCTGCTTTCACGCACAGCATCCGACACCTCTTCCTTGAGAATAGGGTTTTGCTCATAAAATTTCATAAACAGTGTCGTCAAGTCATAGAGATAGCTACTGATGTAGTGAGGCATAGACTCCCTGGCTGCACCATGCAGTACATCCTCAAAACGCAAAAGCATCAGACCCAGTCTGACTTCCAGTGGATCTTGCAGTGTTATCGTGCCACCAATCGATCCATCATACTTGCGAAAGATCGACTGAATACGCGCATAGGCATACTGGAGATAGAGCGAAGTGTTGCCCTCGAAACTTAGCATTTTGTCCCAGTCAAAGATATAGTT
Organism: Campylobacteraceae bacterium; assembly: GCA_027079365.1. GTDB lineage: Bacteria > Campylobacterota > Campylobacteria > Campylobacterales > Sulfurovaceae > JAAXPZ01. The sequence continues at coordinate 3,216 of JALWVW010000199.1, forward strand.
GGACTCACGGTTGACAGAGAGCTCAGCATACTTCACTGCGCCAATACCAATGATACGCGCCACGCTCTCTCTGTCCTCTATAGCTTGTGTATCCCGCTCTTCTATCATGGCTTTGGCACGCGCAACAGCCTCATCCAGCAGATCGATCAGCTTGACTGTGCCCCCATCTCTGGTCTTGAAAGGACGACCGCTCTTGTCCAGCATCATCCCGAAACTCACATGTTCCAGCAGCACATCATCCCCTACAAATCCTGCCCTTCTGGCAGCATCAAAGACCTGCTTGAAATGTCCAGCCTGCCTGGCATCGACCACATAACTGATCCGCTTGGCTCCTAGCTCATGCACACGGTGCCAGATCGCTGCAAGATCAGTGGTTGCATAGAGGAATCCCCCGTCACGCTTGCGGATGATCAGCGGCACCTCGCTGCCCTCCATGAAGACACACTGTGCCCCATCGCTCTCAGTCAATATGCCCTGAGTCTGTAGTTTCTCCACCACAGAAGGTAGCGCATTGTTATAACTACTCTCCGCACGCACATCCTCTCTGTGTAACGCAATACCCAGTGTCTCATAGACTGCTTCACAGTGCCCCAGAGAGACATCAATGAACTGCTGCCAGAGTGTCTGGCAATGACTGTCGCCCCCTTGAAGCTTGACCACATACTCTCGTGCCATATCGGCAAAGTCTGGATCACTGTCAAACTTGACTTTGGCATCCTTGTAGAACTGCTCTAGGTCACCCAGGGAGCTGTAGGCATCCTCACCGCTAACCTCCAAATAGGCGATCAGCATCCCAAACTGCGTCCCCCAGTCACCGATATGGTTTTGGCGGATCACCTCGTCACCCAAAAATGTAAATAGCCTTGCCAGCGTATCACCAATGATCGTGGAGCGTAGGTGCCCCACATGCATCTGCTTCGCCATATTGGGACTGGAGTAGTCTACGACAGTTTTGATGCTGTCGGACTTGGTTTGCACAGAGAGCCTCTTGTCTACCCCTGCCTCCTGAAGTCTCTCCTCTATCCATGCAGGATCAACCCAAAGATTGATAAACCCTGGTCCTGCAATCTCTGTTTTGGAGATCATTCCTGTGGTATCAATCCTCTCAACGATCTCTGTTGCGATCTGTCTGGGGGGTTTGCCAAGCTGCTTGGCCAAGGCCATAGCACCATTGAATTGGTAATCTCCAAATTCCGGCTTTCCAGCCTCTGTGACAGCCATAGGTGCTGCTTCGATCCCTGCCTGAGAAAATGCCTCTTTGATGATCTGGTCTAACGCTGTTTTTAATTTCATTGATTTTCCGTAAGTGAAGGTAGTGGTAAGTATCTACTCGGTACACATGGCACTCTCTGCAGGGCGCCATGTGTGTATTGTTTATGCTTTGTCTGCTACTTTTTCGCTGACACTCTCTGCAGCTTCCCTGACTGCCTCTTTTGCATCAGTAATCTCTTTTTTTGCAACCTCTACAACTTCTTCTTCGTCTTCATTGACTGCTTTCTTGAAGTCTTTGATCCCTTTTCCGAGACCCTTTGCTAGCTCTGGTATCTTTTTACCTCCAAAAAGAAGTAAAACAACACCCACGATCAGTACCAATTCCCATCCGCCTGGCATACCCATATCTATCCTTTTGACTCTTCCGCAGAAGATTTAATTTTTTTATTATACTCAAATACACTAAATATTAGGAGGAGAGCCATGTGCTCACAAATTTTTCCCTCTCAGTGTCACTCAACTTCAATCTTGCCGCATTAGCCACAGCCACAAACTTCTCTACTGCAGCCTCTATCTCGTCATTAACAATGACAAAGTCATAGGCACCAATCTCCAGTATCTCTCTTTTGGCATTTTTGAGCCTTTGCGAGATCACCTCCGGACTGTCTGTCAATCTGGCGGTCAGTCTCCTGTCCAGCTCACCCAGCGAAGGGGGCAGAATAAATGCTGAGGTGATCAGATCCCC
>JALWVW010000200.1 GCA_027079365.1 Campylobacteraceae bacterium
CATAACGGAAGAGCCATACAGCTTAGCGGTAATAATGGTACTGGCAATGGGTTTACATATACTACCTTCCCGGTTAACGATGGCTTCATAGCTTCATGGAGTATGAAATACGATGAGGACTTTAGATTTTTTGTTGAAGCAAGAACAATAAATTTTGGAGAAAATACAGTTTTATTTGAATATACCCCCGATACCAGCAATCTACAATTCACCTCAACCGGTTCATACCGTTTAATAAAAAATGGTTTGGGAAGTAATGCCAACGATCATACCTGGCACACATACACTAGAGATATAGAAGCCGATCTGAAAACCTTATTTCCAGATGATACTGTAACCGAGATCAGGGCCTTTCATATAAGAGGTTCAGGATTAGTAGACGATTTAGAAACATCCTCACGACCTGCCAGTGAAGAATTCCATTTCAACGGACATAGATATAAAATAATCAAAACTGCACTATCCTGGGGAGATGCTTCTGCGGCAGCCCAAAGTGACAATGGTTACCTGGCCAATATAGGAAGCATAGAAGAAAACCATGAGATCTATTCCAGGCTCAACAGGTATATAGCAGAATCTGAGTATAATAATACCTCTTCTACTAATGGTGGTAATGCAGCATATGTTTGGATAGGGGCAAGTGATAGTGATTCTGAGGGAGATTGGATATGGGTAAACAACGGTCAACAGTTTTGGACAGGATTAAATGCCAATAACGGTGGCACGCCAATAGCAGGACAATACAACAACTGGGGGCATCATTCTGGTAATGATGGTGCTCAAATGGAACCTGACAACTCCGGCAACCAACAAGACCATGCTGCAATAGCATTAACTGAATGGCAATTGGGCTCTGGGAACCTGGGCCAAGCTTCCCAATGGAACGACCTGAATGAAGCTAACCTTTTATACTATATTATTGAGTATGATTGATTGCTACTAATCCACTTGTACTGCATCACCGAGCCAGCTAAGGAGCAACATGCAAAAATAAAACACGTCATGTCCCTACTTTGTTAACCGGTATCACCATACTACAATGTGTAGTATCACAGGCTATCTCCCTAAAAAAAGGTTGACAACCAACCGATAATCCCCTTATCGTTATGTTCAAATGAACAAAACTCATCGGCCTGATCATGACTTTTTCATTGATGAGGATGATGGGTATGCTCAAAGGAGGGCTTTCAAATGAACGGAAGACGATCAGGAATACTCGGTATTGCATTAGCAGCAGTCATATGTCTGACCGCACCGAATATGGTGGATGCTGCCGTCGATGTGGACAACGGCCAGGTGAACGGAGCCGGAACTCCCGTCAGGTCGCCTGCACATCATCTGTCCACTGCTGATCATTCAAAATTCAA
>JALWVW010000201.1 GCA_027079365.1 Campylobacteraceae bacterium
GCCCTGCTGGCTTCTGGAGGAACACCTGCTGGAGGGGAACCTACAGATACTCTCCGAAGTCAAAGCACGCACCGGAGTCAAGATCTTGCTCGCCCTCAAAGGCTATGCCCTCTGGCATTCATTCGATCTGGTCTCACAGTATCTGGATGGCTGCTGTGCCAGCGGATTGCATGAAGCCACACTGGCAGCCGAAAAGTTTGGCAGAGCGGTACACACCTACAGCCCTGCCTTCAAAGAGGAGGAGCTTGAAGCGATCGCCAGAATGTCGCAGCATCTGGTCTTCAACTCCCCGGCTCAGATAGAGCGATTCGCTGCCAAAGCCAAAGCCTACAATCCCGATCTCTCTCTGGGACTTCGGGTCAATCCCGAGGTCTCACACGCCCCCACAGAGCTCTACAATCCCTGTGGGCTCTACTCAAGGCTGGGTACACTGTCCTACCAGGTAAATGATTCGATATTAAAAAATATAGAAGGACTGCATTTTCATGCCCTGTGCGAAGAGGATGCCTCTGCACTAGAGACGGTATTACGGACGTTTGAAGAGAAATTTAGCCCCTATTTTTCTCAGCTCAAATGGGTCAATTTCGGCGGGGGGCACCATATTACCAAAACGGGCTATGACCGAGAGAAACTGATCTTCATATTAAATGATTTCAAATCCCGCCACCCGCATCTGGAAGTCTATCTCGAGCCCGGTGAAGCGGTAGGATGGGAGACCGGATCTCTCATCACCACCGTACTGGATATCGTCCACAACGGCATCGATATCGCCATCCTCGACAGCTCCGCAGAAGCACAACTGCCAGACACCCTCATCATGCCCTACCGTGCCGAGGTCAGAGGTGCAGCAGCGGCAAACGAAAAGCCCTATACCTATCGTTTGGCAGGCAACACCTGTCTCGCAGGGGACATCATGGGAGACTACAGTTTCGACGCCCCTCTGCAGATCGGGGATCGGATCATTTTTGAAGACCAAATGCACTACACCATGGTCAAAGCCACCACCTTCAACGGTATCCCCCTGCCCGCTATCGCCGTACTGAAAAGAGACGGTACAGTGGAGATACTCAGAGCGTTTGGCTACGAGGATTTCAGAGATCGCCTGGGGTAGAAGCTCAGTATAACTCCCTTCCTTTGATGTCACTATCTACAAAAAATTACCCCCCTGTCCAATATGCTATAATATACCCCCAACCAAGCACAATGGATACAACAGCGACACAAAGGAGCAACATCATGAAACCCATCAAAAAAATACTGATCGCCAACAGAGGCGAGATCGCACTGCGTATCATACGCGCATGCGAAGAGCTGGATATTGTCTCAGTCTGTATCTTTTCAGAGGTGGATCTCGATGGTATCTGGGT
>JALWVW010000202.1 GCA_027079365.1 Campylobacteraceae bacterium
GACTGGATCCTTTTCTCCCTGAGGGGGTGGTCGGTAAAGTATATTTGGAGGATCATGCCTATTTCAAGCAGGCTGCGCTTCAAGAGATATTACAACACCATGCGGCTGATTCTCTGCTTGTCACAGAGAAAGACTGGGTCAAGATGCAGGCATTTGGCCTGCCAGTCTCTCTTATGACACTGGAATTGGAGCTGAATGAGGGTATAATACCTCCAATAGAATCCTACAGGGAATCTCTAACAATAGGTGATATCCCCATACATAAGGCGGAAATGTGAAAGCAAAACATGATGTGATACAGACCCTTCTGGAGGCACTACCCTATATCAAGAAGTTTCGCAATGAAACAGTGGTGATCAAATATGGTGGCTCTGCCCAGAGTAGTGATGAGCTCAAGGCAAAGTTTGCACAAGATATCGTACTACTCCATACCGTGGGTATCAGACCGGTAGTGATCCATGGTGGAGGTGCGAGTATCAGCAAGTTGCTGGATGAGCTGGATATTCACAGTAAATTTGTCGATGGACAGCGGGTGACCAGCAAAGAGGCGATGCGTATCGTGGAGATGGTACTCAGTGGTGAGATCAACAAGGAGATCGTCGCTCTGCTTAACTCTCAGGGTGTAAAGGCAGTAGGGCTTTCGGGCAAAGATGGTAACTTTATGGAGGCCACAGCCAGGGACAACGGCGCATTTGGTTTTACTGGTGATATCACTGCTGTAGACACTACATTGATTAACAATATTTTGAAAGACCAGTTTGTTCCAGTGATCGCACCTATCGCCAGTGGTGGTACCGTAGGGCATCCTGGATACAATATCAATGCAGATCTGGCTGCAAGTAAAATAGCCGCCTCCATTGATGCCAGGAAGATACTCTTTTTGACAGACACTATTGGCGTATTGGATAAAAAAAGTGCACTGATACGCACGCTTGATCTCCAGGAGGCGGAAGCGCTCAAAGCAGATGGTACGATCCATGGCGGCATGGTTCCCAAGGTAGATGCCTGTATAGAGGCGGTACGGGGCGGTGTCAAAAAAGCCCATATTATTGATGGGAGACTGGAGCATTCATTGTTGCTTGAGATTTTGACAAGCCGAGGTGTGGGTACCTGTATAGAGCTTTAACCTGTACTGTTTTAGCCCAAGTGGCGGGTTTTTCGCTATAATATAAGCTTTAATTCATAATAATAGGTGAGAGAATGCAATTTATTGAGACACGCGGGAACGATGGAGAGAGGGAATCTCATGTCAATTTCTCCGATGCCATCCTAAATCCAAGTGCCAGTTTTGGTGGGCTTTATGTGCCCGAAACCCTTCCTGATATGGGGATAGATTTTTTAGCAGAGTATATCAACAGTGATTATA
>JALWVW010000203.1 GCA_027079365.1 Campylobacteraceae bacterium
ACTGTCACCATATTGGCCATACGGCATCAGCGAGAAGAGGATTACCATTAATCCTCCCATCTCTGAGAGACTGGAGGGTTGAGAGTAGCAGCAGAGACTTCTTTTTTCCCATTCTTATTCAAGAATGATGTTTTTTCCAGAAAGATACAGTAGGAATAATTCAGTTTGACGATTGTAGGCAGAATCATGTCCCTGAATTTCCTCGGAGCCAAATAATGGATAGCTACGGCAGAGCATTTAGCCTATGGCAGGCATCTGCCACACAAAGCGCAAACGATGTGTGGCATGCCTATACCCGCCATTCCTTTGTCGAAAAACTAGGTGATGGCAGTCTCCCTAGAGAAGCATATCTGCGCTATCTGGTACAGGATTATGTGTTTTTGGTGCACTTTTCTCGTGCTTGGGCTCTAGCAGTCGTCAAGTCCGAAACACTCAGTGAGATGAAACTGGCCTCTGCTACAGTCGATGCCTTGGTTAATATAGAGATGCAGCATCATGTCGAGATCTGTGCAGGTTACGGTATCGATGAACAGGAATTATTTCATGCGGTAGAAGAGCCAGAAAATCTCGCCTATACCCGCTATGTGCTCGATGCAGGGTTTTCTGGCGATCTGATAGATCTGCTGGCGGCTTTGGCGCCCTGTATCTTTGGCTATGGGGAGATAGGTGCGAGACTGGCAAAACATTCCTCCGATGATAATCCCTATACTGAGTGGATACAGACCTATGCCAGTGATGCCTATCAACAGGTCTGCGCTGAAGTAGGGGAGCTCATAGATGCCGCTTTGGCGCGTCGTATCGGTACTGACTTTACTGACTCACCTCGCTGGGAGCGTCTGACAGAGAGATTTATGACAGCCAGCAGACTCGAGGCTGGATTTTGGAGCATGGCACTCACACGAAAACACCCGTAGGTCTCCATCTCCAAGGCACCGTGTCTATTCGCAGGGTCACAACCGATCGAAACACTTGACTGGAAAAAAGGGAAAATAGAGGGACGCAATATCGTTTACATTGATACCGCCCGAGGGTCCGTAGAGGCCGGGAAAGAACTTGTCAGCCCCGCCATGACTACAGCCAGCAGATCATGACGTTATCCAGTGGTTGAAAGCCTTTTTTCAGGTAGACAGATCGACCGGCTTCGCTGGCGTTGAGCTGGACTCTATTGAGGCCTTTTTTTCGGCAATGGTCGAGCAGTTTATCAAGAATTGTTGAGGCAATGCCCTGGCCCCGCAGGGTCTTTTCTGTAAATACGCTGTGCAGGAAGGCTATTTCAAGGGTTGGGTCTTCGGGCACGGGTACAGTAGAGATAATCGATATTCCGCCGCTGGCAACCGGCCTGTTTTGGCTCTCTGCAAGCCAGGCT
>JALWVW010000204.1 GCA_027079365.1 Campylobacteraceae bacterium
GCCTTCAGCTATTCCAAAAGAGACGGCACGGCAGCTGCTTCCATGGAGGAGACAGTCAGGGGAGATATCGCCAAAGCTAGACACAAGGAGCTGACAGCACTGGTAGCAGAGAAGAATTACCAATTCAGAAGAAGCCACAAAACAGATCTTGAGGTGCTGTTGGAGAGTGGCAATGAAGGTGTCTTTAGGGGCTTTGATCAATATTTTAATCGCATCACTGTACAGAGTTCAGAGGAGCTCAGTGGCAACTGGGTTTGCCCTGATCAGGTTAGTGTCACAGCGGGTGGCAACAGAGCAACAGTTTTACTATAAAATATTTTGGAAATCCCCATTGGTGCTTTGCTAAAATAAAGGATATCTATCTATCCATTGGAATGCTGTGGTTTCTTTTTGGCCGTGTAAAGCAATCTGTCTATCCTTGTCATCAGCGTTTCTCGTGTGTCTCCAACCCTGAAGCTTGTGACACCAAAACTGCAGCTCGTTGTAATGCCTGATGCAAAAGAGTGTGTACGAATGAGAAGATCGAGATTGTCTGCCAGTTTCCTTGCAGTCTCTTCTTTGGTATTATGCAGAATGATAATAAACTCGTCGCCTCCCCATCTGCAAAGGGTGTCACTCTTACGAATAGACCGAGAGGTTAGCTCTGCCAATGCCTTCAGAATAGTATCTCCGGTTCTGTGTCCATAGTGATCATTGATCTGCTTGAAATTGTCTATATCGAAAAAGATAAGACTAAGCCTGTAGTGATGCCTCTTGGATAATTCGATCTCTTTGTCAAGCGTGATATCAAACATATACCTGTTGCAGGTTGAGGTAAGACTGTCTATAGTAACCAGTGTCTTCAACTGTTCGGTAACTTTGTTCTTTCCAGAAATCTCTTTTTTGAGTAAGTAGAGCCATACGGAGAAGAAGAGGAAGAGAGCTGCAGAGCAGAGGAGCAGGAGATAGAAATAGGAGCGGGGAAGCATAGCCCTTTTTTTAAATACTATCCATTTCTTATTGATACTCTTTTTTTCTTTCTCTGTGATGGCATCAATGGCTCTGTTGATGAGCGGCAGCAGTATTTCATAATCTTTTCTGATCATAATACTGACGGAAAAACGGGAGGAGAGGCTACCTGATATTTTAAGATTGGGGAATGCCTCTTTGTTGAGCTTGTAGGCAACAACAGGTAAAATCTCAATCGTAGCAAATGCCTCTCCTTGATCTACCGACTGTAATGCTGCGTCAATAGTCTCTACATGGGTGATATGCAGGTCAGGATATTGTTTTTTAAGTATTTCGGACACACTATAGTTTTTTCCCACCACGATAGTTTTGTTTTTGAGCAGAGACACATCGTCGATAAACCCTGCATCATTTTTTGTCACGATGACAATAGGATAGCGCGCATAGGGCTTGGAGAAAGAGGCGTAGGAGAGCCTGTTTTGTGTGTTTAGTGTGGCGATGGTGATATCGGCAGTATGATTTTTGATAGCATAAAGGACTTCTGTCCAGTTCTTAGCTAGCATACATGGGCTTTTGATATGGAGTTTTTGCTGTATAAGATGCCAATAGTCTATACCAATCCCCGCAAGGTGCTGATCCTCTATGAGATTGAAGGGTGCCCATTGGGAAGTAGAGATGCATCTAAGTGGATGTTTCTTCACCAGGGATTGTTCTTGGGGAGAAAGTGTCAGTGCATAGGGCAGGGCAAGAAAAAGCAGAAATAACAAAGCTGTCTTTTTCATTTCGTCCTGCCCTCCCAAGTCAAACTCTATACACTAGTCATTGATTTTATAGAAAAGAGTGTAAAAAGAAACTGAAAAGCATGAGGAGGGTTGGCTATTCTCCTAAATATTTCTGAATAAAATGATCGAGCGCAATAGGCTTTTCAAAGAGATACCCTTGGTACATAAGATTTGGATCTATCGCCTTGAGTACTTTTTTTTGTTTTGTGTCCTCTATGCCTTCGACAATGATCGTGTAGCCAAATTTTCTTCCAATATCCAGCATGGTCCTGATCAGCATAAGATCATCAGGTTTGTCCTGTATATCTCTGATAAACTCTTTGTCGATTTTTAGTGTATCAAAAGAGAGTTTTTTGAGATAGGAAAGAGAAGAGTAGCCTATGCCAAAGTCATCGATTGCACAGTGAATACCTTCATTTTTGAGGGAAGTAATAATCTCTTGCGTTCCTTCAAAATTATCTATCAGGGATTGCTCGGTGATCTCTATCATGAGCTCACTGCTGTCAATATGGTGTTTGTGTAGAATAGAGAGTAGTTCATCGACAAAATGATTGATCAGAAGTTGCTTGGCATCTACATTGACAGAGATATATTTTAGATGCCACCTGCCTGCATCCTTAAGTTTTGAGATTTGATGACATATCTCATCAATGAGCCACCAGGTAATAGTAGAGATAGCCCCTGTTTCTATGGCGGTAGGGATAAATTTATCAGGTAGTAGAAGACCATATCTTGGATGTTCCCATCTGATGAGGCACTCTGCGGCAATCAGCATATCATTTTCAATGGAAACAAGGGGTTGCAGGTGGAGTTTTAGCTGTTGATGCTGGATGGCAAAGGCGAGATCATGCTGCAAAAGGAAAAGCTCTTTTCGCTCCTGGTCCAATTGTGTACTATAGTAAGAGATACGCCGATGAGGGTTTTTCTTCGCTTGATACATGGCAATATCTGCGTGCCGTATCACCTCCTCCATATTGGTCTCCCCTGGTTTGATCACCACGATACCGATACTTGTCTGCATTGTAAGATGAATGGTGTCCAGCACAAAAGGCATTGAAAAGATCTTTTTGATCTTTGACACATAGGTTTCCACCTTGCTTTCCAGTGTTCGGGATACTGTCGTAACGAATGGGAAAAATAGGATAAATTCATCTCCACCAAACCGACTGATGATACAGTGATTTTTTGAAAGATTTTGAAGTCGCTTTGCAATACATATGAGAAGCTCATCTCCGGTTTTGTGCCCAAGAGAATCATTAATATACTTAAATTTATTAAGATCAAGATAGAAGAGTATGGAGTGGTATTCCGTATGTTTCTCCTGTCGGATAAAAGTTTCCATATAGGCCTTGAGACCTCTGCGGTTTAGCAGTGAGGTCAGGTGGTCGTGCTTGGCATTAAACTCAAGTTCTGTCAGAGCAGTATGCTCCTTGGTTTTGTCTTGAATCATGCCCACTGCACCTTCTACAGCACCCTCTATATTGCTCAAAGGAAAGCAGGTGAGTTCGATCCACAGTTTCTTGCCTTTTCGTGAATGATAGGCACCGTGGTATATCTGTGATCCAAACAGCAAGGCTTTTTTTAGGGTAGGCAAGACCTGCTTGTCTGGAAGCAAGCTGATATCCAGTCCAATGATCTCCCCTCTGTTCGAGTCAAAGAGTGCAAGCAGTGCACTGTTTGCATCCGTAATCTTCAGGTTCTTATCGTAGGAAAAGATCGCCATAGGGGCAGACTGAAAAAAAGTATAGATCAGATTGTCTTTTATCTTCAGTGCCTGTGTTACCTTTTTTATCTGTATGTTCTTGTGTTTGATTTTTTCTTCTTGTCTGAGTTTTTGGACAGTAATATATATTTTACTGCCAAGATAGATGAAGAGAACTGCAGCAGTAAGAAGATAGAGTTTTGTGCCATAAAATAGCATACTCAGGATAAGGGGCAGGAGAATCACAAAAGAGTATTGAATACTTAAACGGCTGTCTGTGGAAAACGAGGTGCTTGCGCCGCTGGCAAAACTCAAAAGAAGCACCAAGACAAAAAGATGATGTCCAATATCGTGATCAACAAAAAATGTACCAACCCCAATAGCACTAAAGAGTGCGGCAGTAGCAAGGGCACCAAAGGTAAACCTTCGATACCATCCCTGTAGCGCATATTTCTGAGGGTCTTTTCTGAACAGTACACTATTGTAAAGCCGATAGCTCAAAAGAAGGTAGAGGAGTGTGCTCCATAGAACAACAGAGGAACCAAGGGCAGAAAACAGTACATAAGAGACAAGGAAACCCAGAGCGCCTATAAGAATGAGACTTTTCTCTGAGAGCGTATAGAGCGCATCTACAAAAGTGAGATCTAATTTTGGTGGGCGCATAAGCGTATTGAATTCTTTGAGAAACTGCATACATTTATTGTATCTAAAAAATGTCAATTACCAAAAACGGAGAAAAAGTCCTATCAATAGAGAAAGCAAAAGGGTGATGACAAAGAGTAGGGGATTGTGCCAGGTGCTGCGAATGGTCAACCGTTTTTCCAGCCACTCTACTATCTTCATCGCGGGAAATACCATAAACAGCAGCATAACAATACTAAATACCAAAGTAAGGACAATATCAATCATAGACTTGCCCCCTATAGCCCATAATAACGATGCACAAAGTCAACCTCTTCCTGATTTTTCAGAGGGAAAGTTGTAAGAATGGTACCATTATTGTCTGTGACAGAGAGCTGAGAATTATCCATTTTGAGGTGTGTCTTTCCCCATGCTTTTTCCAGAGATTCAAGCCTATGGAAGACCTCCATGTTGTCAGGCTTTTCTTTGAATGTTTTGTCCTCTTTACTCATGATCTGAAGGCCGCCAAAACGCTTGTCCAGGTAGTAAGGACTGTACTGCTTGATGAGTGCGTAGATGCGCGCATTTTTAGGGCTGGGTTTACTTTGTAGGTAGGCGCCGATGCCAAAAAAGAGAAAACCGAGTCCGAGTGCGATAAAAAGTAGTTTTTTCATAGGTGTGTACCATGCTTTTTAGAATTTTTGTTAGTATAGGTAGTTTAGATTAAAAATGGCTTGACAGGCATCAATATACTTTATGCAAGGCTATGCTACCATACTTGAAAAAAAGGCAGATGATACAGATGCAAAAGTTTTTTATTTTAGAGGGTGGCTATCTTTTGATTGGCCTCTTTATTCTGGGGATCACACTCTTTGTCAGCACAAGACCATTTATGCCCAAGGGTGCCTACAAAAAAGGACTGACATTGGTCACCTTGGTACTGGCAGTATTGATCGGCGCACATTACACCATGACGACCTCTCGTATGGCTGAAGTGAAGAAGGCATTTGTGCAGGATAAAGTGATTTTGTGTGAAAGTCGTATGCTAAGAAAAGCAGCCCAATCTGTTATGATACAAAAATCAAAAGCGTGGTCTATCCAAGGAGACCTTTTTGTCTCGCCTCACTACTCAAGACCTTTTCATGCTGCTCGTTGTATTGTAAAATAGCGGCATAAGTCCATTTCGCAACCCTTTTTTTATATACTCTTCTTGAGGGAAATTCATCCTTTTGGTCAGTGTAACTGTATCATCAAATGCAGAGAGATTGAATTGGTGGCACAATAGGAGTATTTTTGCCCTTTTACGCTTTTCCTTGACTTGTATCAACCTTATCTTCGGTAGATGTTGCCATAATACTCCTATGCTTTGTGGGTGCCCTTACTATAGGGGTATCTATGCGCAGAAAATATTCAAAGGGGTTCTATGGAACAGCTCTATTTTAGACCAGAGATAGCACCGGATCAGTTTCTACCTATTTTTGTGGTTTCGACGCTTGTGCTTCTGTTTGGGGTAGGGTATGCTGCGATCATTACCCTCTCCAAGATGGGATACTTTTCCAAAAAATGGCATCCAGTTGGATATTTGATGTGGGCATTGCAAGCATATAGTCTGTATGAACTCTCTGTGATGATCCAGAGTAACCATTTTACCTCCAAGGTACTGATGGTGACGATGGTAGCATACCTGTTTATCCCACACCTCTATTTTTATCTGATAGAGGAGTCGGAGAAACGCTATGAAGAGACAGACAGTACAACACAACAATAACACAAGGAGGAGACATGGCTAAGGAAAATCTTTCCGTCTGGACCAGTATACCGTTCTGGCGAAGATCAGCTGCGTGGGTGACGGGGTTTGCGAGTATTTTGCTTATCTGGCTGACATTTGACACAATGGGTCAGATTAGTATGGGTACGGAGGCAGACCTTGCAAAAGGTATTACGAAGAGGGTTCCCGCTCCCACAGTGATCAACTACCATATTGATTACAAGATGAGCGAAAAAAGAGGACATGAGGTGCCAGTCATTGGCAAAAAACAACCATTTTTTGGTAAAGAGTGGAGTGAAAAAGAGGCAGCAGCATTGCTACACCTGGGAAAACTGACATCACAGGCAAAAAACTGCATGAACTGTCATACACTACTGGGTAACGGCGCATACTATGCACCGGATCTTACCAAAGCATGGCTTGATCCTGCATGGCAAAAGAGTGGCGCAATGCAGGCCATGACAGGTAAAAATACTGTAGAAGAGGCGATGGCAGAGTTCTTGCAGCATCCTTCACAGTATCCTACGCATGCCAGAATGATGCCAAACCTGGACATTACGGCTGAAGAAGCCAAGGGTCTGGTAGCATTCCTCAAGCATATGAGTAGTATCGATACCAATGGTTTCCCTAGAAACTTCTCCAAAACGGTTGATCAATTCAAAAATGGAGGCACCAATGCTCACTAGTATCAAATCAAATCACCTGACCAGCAGTGGTCAGAGACTGGGAATGATGTATTTTAGAGTAGCGATTATCCTTTTTGGCGCACAGCTTTTGATGGGATTGATTGCCGCGATTCAGTTTATCTATCCGGCATTTCTTTTCGAGCTTTTTGACTTTTCTGTTGCCAGAATGGTGCATATCAATGCACTGGTCGTCTGGATGCTCTATGCCATGATCGGTGCGACTTACTATATGCTGAGCGATGAGACAGAGCACGAGGGTGTAGCGATTGGGCTTGGAAAGCTTGCTTTTTGGGTACTGACACTGGCGGTGACTATTGTTGTTCTCGTCTATATCTTTATTCAGATCGGGCCGGGCAAAGAATCAACAATCTGGCTGATCAACGAGGGTCGTGAGTATATCGAAGCACCCAGATGGGCGGATATCGGCATTGTCGTTGTGGTACTTATCTTTTATTGGAATGTATTTGCTACCTATTTGGCAGGCAAGAAAACAGGTATTATGACTGTGATGGTCGCCAACCTTCTTGCCCTGGCTGGTCTCTATCTGGCAGGTATGTTCTTTACGGACAATATCTCCATGGATCAGTTCTGGTGGTGGTGGGTGATACACCTGTGGGTCGAAGCGACCTGGGAAGTATTCGTAGGAACACTTGCTGCGTATGCCTTGATCAAGATCATTGGTGCCAAGCGTGAAGTAGTCGAAATGTGGCTATGGATCGAAGTCTTGATGCTTTTCGGTTCTGGTATTCTTGGTCTTGGCCACCACTATTTCTGGATCGGTACACCTGAGTACTGGTGGGAGATCGGTGCGCTCTTTTCTGCACTTGAGCCTGTGCCATTGATTGCCATGTTTGTCCATGTCCTTTATGACTGGGGCAAGGAGCAGGGCATCAACGGTGAAAAACCAGCGATTAACAATGGGCCAGCAATGGCTTGGTTGGTTACCAATGCCTTTGGTAACTTCCTTGGTGCCGGTATCTGGGGCTTCTTCCATACGCTGCCACAGGTCAATATCTATACCCATGGTACGCAGTTTACTGCCGCACATGGACACTTGTCATTCTTCGGTGCGTATGCGACGATTCTGATAGGTACGATGTATCTGGGTCTGCAGGGTGCTTATGGCGTCAAGCAGATGAAGGCGACCTTCAACTCTAAAATGGGTCTCTTCTTGAGTACATTCGGAGTGCTTGGTATGGGGGTTGCTCTGACAATCGCCGGCTATGAGCAGGTGCTTGTCGAGAGGGCTGAGCTGGGTGCGGGCTGGAATGCCTTCTTCGTAGCGCAAGACCTCCCATGGTATGTGCAGGCACAGCTTTGGAGGGCAATCATGGGCGTGGTGACACTCCTTGGATTCGTCTATCTGGTACTTGACCTTCTGACCATCGGAAAGAAAGCAAGAGCGGCAGAGGCGTAAGCCTCTTCTTGTACTATCTACAAAGGAGATATGATGATCGATCAATTTACAGATGTGGTACCAAGCTTTTTTGGTATGCTCAATCAAGGGCCGCTTACCCTGACTATCTTTTTACATACGGTGATTGTCTTGCCTATGTTCTGGATCTATGCCAGCGAGAAAAAGAAGCTCAATAAGTAATTTCTATCCATCTTCCCTCTTTCGAGGGGAGGTATCTTCCTAAAACTCCCTTTTATTTTTCTATTTTAGCTATACTTTCCCCTTATTAATTTAATAAATTTGCACATAGGACTAGTTCATGTATACACAATCCGTCATCGTTATCACCGGATGCTCTACAGGCATAGGCTTGGAGACAGCACTATATCTTAAAGAACGTTTTGTCACTGTCTATCCTACCGCAAGAGCCACTGAAGATGTGGAGAATCTCAAGGCGATGGGATTGACACATGCGATGCAACTGGATGTGAGAGAGCCTACGCAGATAGCTGATGTGATCACGGATGTTTTGGCACAGGAGGGTCGGATCGATGTCTGGTTCAACAATGCAGGATATGGACAGGTAGGTGCCGTGGAGGATATCCGTACAGAGGTGCTCAAAGAGCAGTTTGAGACCAATGTCTTCGGGCTACATGAATGCACGAGGCAGATCATCCCGGTGATGCGCAAACAAGGACATGGCAAGATCATTCAGCATAGCTCGGTACTGGGGATCGTCTCTCTCTTTGGGCGCGGTGCCTACAATGCCAGCAAATATGCCATAGAGGGCTTGACAGATACATTGAGGCTGGAGCTTAAAGGCACAGAGATCTACCCCATACTTTTAAATACCGGACCTGTGACAAGTAGGTTCCGCGATACTGCTATCAAGATGTTGGAAAAATATGTAGATACGGAGCATTCGTTTTTCACAAAGCGCTACCGCACCAGCATAGAGGGCACTTCCAAAAAAGTACCCTTCAATGAGGAGCCTGAGGCAGTTGCCTCGGTCGTACACAAGATTATTTTGGCTCCAAAACCAAACCCGAGATACTATATTACGAAGGCTACCTATCTGTTGGGCTATGCCAAGCGCATCCTGAGCACCAGTTGGCTGGATACTCTCTTACTGAAGATGGGGTGATGTGATATTTATATGCCTTTGAGAAATGCCAGTAATCCTCGGATGATCTCGATCGGTTCTGGGGGACAGCCGGGAATATGATAGGCGATAGGGAGATGTGCTGTTGCTGGGCCTTTGATGGCAAAAGTCTGCTCAAACGGTGCTTCCATCACAGGGCAGGCTCCTAAAGAGATGACCCATTTGGGTTCGGGCATCTGCTTGTAGGCATCCAGTACATGAGGGGTCATATTGAAGGTCATTACGCCACTCAGTAGCATGACATCTGCGTGTCTTGGGCTTGCCACAAAGTAGATACCCAACCTTTCTAGATCATAATAGGGGTTGGAGAGGGCATTGCACTCAGCTTCACAGGCGTTACAACTGCCACTGTCTACCATACGAATCGCCAGCGATCCGGCAAACCTCTTCTTCACGAGATCTTTCATCTCTTTGCGAATCGTTTGCATCTCTTTGTCAAACTCTGGATTTTCTGTCAGGATACCTGTCCTGAAGCGTCTGTTCCAAAATCGTATCATAGATCATTTCCTGCATAACTGAGATCACAGCTTTTGTTGATAAGAGGGAAGTCAGCAATGATGTTGTCTGGCATCATAAGGTGCAGTGCTTGCCAGTTGACAAAGCTGGGATCACGCACAAAGAAGCGTTCGATTACCCCATCCTTGATCTCTACACTCATAAAAAGCTCACCTATCGCACTCTCCACAAAACTAAAATACTCCCCATCCTGCAGGGTATGTAGGGTAATGGCTTCTGATGTCTCTACGGTAAAATTTCGTAACATGGTCAGTGTATTTCTTGCCTCTTTGAGTCGCATTTTGTAGCGGGCGGCGACATCACCGCTGCTTTCTGTCTGAAGCACGAAGCCGTGAGTCTGATAAAATGGCTCATCTCTGCGATCTAGCGTCAATCCTGAAGCACGCGCGATAATCCCTACTGTGTCATACTTTTTTGCTTTCTTGGCTTTGAGGATACCTGTCGTATCGAAGCGATCCCAAAGAGAGGGAATATCAATGATCCATGCCTCAAACAAAGCGAGCTCCTCTTCTAGAGTCTCCAGATAGTGCAGCCACACTTCAGTCTGCATGGTGTGGCTTTCAAAATCAATAGCCCCAAAACCAAAACGGTGCCCTGTCAGCCGCTGAAGCTGTCTTCGGGCTTCTTCTGAGAGTTTGGAGGCAAAAGCCAAGGCTGCACCAAAGCCGGCATCATTGGGAATGAAGCCAAGATCTGTGAGGTGATGAATCATGCGCTCAAGCTCCAGCAGCAGGGCGTGATACTTCCTGCTCTGTTCGGGAAGTTCGCTCCTCGTGGCTTGCAGGACAATATCTCTCCAGGCGATTTGATAGGCGATGCTCTCATTGCCACTGATGCGCTCTATGATGGGTTTGGCTGCTTGTAGCGTCTTGCCTTCCAGCATCTTCTCTATGGCGCGATATTTATAAAAATGCCGTACCTCCTGATGCAGGATATCTTCTCCTGCCTGAGAAAACTGAAAATGTCCCGGCTCAATAATCCCTGCATGGATAGGCCCTACTGCCACTTCAAATACACCATCACCACCTATAGTTTCATACTTGTAGGGTTTGTAGTCAGAGGGGGTGATACTCTTTGCCTGAAATGCTTTTTGCATAGGGTGGATAGCGGAGGGGAAATACTCCTGATGCACCAGCGGGCGGTTGTCAAAGGCATCTTCGATGATAATACCATAGTCGTCGTGCATTTTGCGCTCAAACCAGATGGCAGCAGGATGCTGTTTGGTCAGGGTCTTGATGCGAGGATCATGTTTGGGAACAGATTCTTTTTCTATCTTTGTGTCCCATACCGTGATGATCTCAAAATGTGCTTCACACTCCTTGGCATAGCGGGCGATCAGTCTCATACGATACTCCTGAGGTAGTCTAGAGAAGCAGGTATGAGCAGGGCAGCAAGACAGAGTGCAAACATCACCAGAGCAAAGAGTTCACTGGGATAGACCCTTTTCTCCTCCTCTTCGCCTTCGTACTTCATGGACTGGTAGATGGCAACAAAGCGATAGAAGATCACTGAGAGGAGCATGAGCAGTAGCAGAATGGCTCCGATCATCGCCAACATATGATCGCTCTGTTTGGCTGTCTCGATCATGGCACCAAAGCCATAGAGCTCACTGAAGAACATAGGGCTGGGCGGCAGAGAGATAATCGCCAGGATAAACAGAGAGACCAATATCCAGAAAAGCTGGCCTTTCTTGCCCTTGTAGCCTCTCAGTGCCCCGGCGATACGGTATTTTCCTCTGGACTCCAAGACACCGGTAGAGAGGAAGAGCGCAGGCTTGAGAAAGGCATGCGCCCCAAAATGAAGCAGTGCGGCAAAGGTGCCACCACTGACCCAGAAGAGTGCGATGAGTGCCATATGCTCTACCCCTGATAGCGAGAAGAGACGCATGAAATCCTTGGCACGAAAGAGCAGGAAGGAGACAATGAAAATCGTCAACAGTGTATAGGCAAAGACAAACCCGAAGAGATGGGTATAGTTGATCTCCATGGCAATCTGACTAAAGCGGAAGAAGCCAATGATCACCGCACTCTCAAGAATACCACTGAAGAGCGCTGCGACTGGGTAGAATGAGGCGCGTTCGATGTTTGCCAGCCAGAGATTCATAGGGAAAAATCCCATTTTGACAAACATGCCTACTGTAGCGATGGCAAAGCCCATCTCAAATAAGAATGGCGAGGGGATTTCTTTGGCGTGTGAGAGCAGCAGGTCAAAACGCATGGCATCCTCTCCTAGTATCGGTTTGGCAGAGGCATACATCAGTATGATACCAAAAAGCACCAATGAAATAGCGATGGCACCGACGATCATATAGTTCCATGCCTCTTTGTGGGCTGCCTTGGTGTGGTTGGTCTTGATCATATAGACAGTGGAAAGCGTGGCAAGCTCCAGTCCGATCCAGTAAAGCCCCATATTGTTGGACAGGATAGAGATACTCAACCCTATCCAGAAGATGGCAAAAAAACGATAGAAGCGACGATAGGCGCTGGCGGAGACTTTGACATGTTTGTCCAGTGTCAGGAGTGCCAGCGTCACACCGATGCCCACCAGTGAGGAGACCAACAGAATATAGGTGTCAAGCCTGTCTGCTACCAGATAGCTGCCAAGCAGTGCATAGGGCTTGGGCAGCATGAAGAGCTTGACAATGGGGAGTAGGATAGCAAATGAGGTAAGAGGCAAGAGGAACTTTGCTTTCTCGCTTTGGATAAAACTTACGATGAACATAATCAGTGCAGGAAGCACAAGCAGGAGTGGCATCATGGTGTCACCTCCTCTTTGTGAAAGAGTAGGTTCATCACAACAATGGCCATAAGCAGGTCAAAGAAGATCCCAAGCTCTACCAGCATAGGCATGCCCTCTGTGGCGGTGATACCCAGTAGGAAAAGAGCATTTTCCATGCTTAGAAATCCGATGATCTTCGGGGCGACATTGCGATGCTCCATCATCAGAAGCAGTGACAGAAACAGCGAAGAGATACTGATGGCTACATAGTTTGCATTGCCGTGGATCATATGGGTGATCGGCTCGGCAAGGTAAAAGGTAAAGACCAAAATAGCAGGGATGAGAATAATGGCATGCTGGACTTTGATCTCTGACTGAATCTGACGCACAAAATGGAACCTGTGACTAAAACTCTTCAACATATAGGGGATGCCTATGGCCTTGATAAGTATCGTGACAATGCCGGTAATGAGCATCGCTTTGTCATGTAACTCCTCGCCAATGAGCAGTGCCAATATACCCAGTGTCAAGGAGTTCATGGAGTACCAGAGTATCAGACGATAGAGTCTGGAGGTGAAGAGCGCCACGATGAGTGTCGCCAAAAAAAGTCCGATCAGAAAATCAACACCCATGCCTATGCTCCCAATACATAAAAAGTAATCAATGACAAGAAAGCAAAGACAATGGCAATGCCAAGCAGATTGGGTACCTTGAAGAGTCTGAGTTTTGCTGTATTGACTTCCAAAAATGCCACCGTAGCGGCAATAGCAAAAAGTTTGACAAGAAACAGTGCTGCTGCTACGGGTGCAGCAAACTGAAGTCCAAAAGGCAAAAACAGTGAAGCGAACAGTGAAGCAAAAATCACAAATTTGACCGATGCAGCAGTCTCGATAATGGCCAGATAGACCCCAGTAATATCCAGGATCATCGCTTCATGTACCATGGTGAGCTCCAAGTGTGTCTCCGGGTTGTCTACCGGGATACGCCCATTCTCTGCAAGCAGCAAGATGAAAAAACTGATCGCTGCAAAGAGGAAGCTGGCCATATGCGCTTCGGGGAAGTGTGCCGCCAGATTGACCCCTGCCTGTCCAACGCCAAGATCACCGGACATCATAGAGACAGAAAAAACAGTCAAGACCATCGCCGGCTCCACAAGAGCAGCAATAAATGCTTCTCGAGAACTCCCCATGCCACCAAAAGCACTGGCACTGTCCAGTCCCAGAAGCATCAAAAAGAAAGTGGAGAGCGTGATCAATCCGGTAATGGTAAATGCATCAACAAAACTCACATAAAAGGCGCCTGCTACAACAGGGGGAAGGAAAAATAGCGTCACCAGCAGCGGAGAGAGTACTAAAAAAGGTGCGATGCGCGTGATCTGGCTTGCCTCCTGGGAAATGAGTGTCTCTTTGTGCATCAGTTTGGCAAAGTTGCGATATCCCTGAAAGAGAGAAACAGGCTTTTTGTACAGTAGCCACATTTTAACCGCCTTGATGAAAGAGAGCAGCAGCGGTGCGATCAGCAACAGCAGAATAATGGTGAGGAGGTACATGATCATTTTTTATCTCCTATGATCAGGACTTTGACGGAGATGATCATGACAGTAGCTTCGAGCAGCAGTGTCGCCCAGGAAAATTCATGGGCAAAGATACGGTAACTGAAAAGTACACTCAGCATCAGATTGAAAATCATTGCGGCATAGCGGGTCTGCTCAAAGTGGGAGAGGCGATAGACCCAGTAGCTCATAAAATTGGCAGCTTTGCCTACACTGTCGTAGAGTGTTTTTTCAAAAAGCGGCTTGACATGCACCTCATAGTGCGCATCAGTAAACTTACTCTTGTGCCCTGCGATAGAGGTCTTGTGAAAGTGCTCATCGGGCTTGTATAGCCAGCCGAAAAACCTACGGATAGGCCCTGCAAATCCTGTAGCAGAGTACTGGGTGCGGGGTGAAGTACGATAGCCACAGCTCCAGGTGCGATGGATGCGCTCTTTGACCCCCAATGTCCTGTATCCAAACAACAGCAGCATGGTGACCCCGAGGAGCGCCAGCAGTAGAATAAGCGGAGAGACCACGCCACCTCGTATCCCTACAGAATGCAAATGCCAAATGCCATCAGGGAATATCTTTGTGTAGACAGTGGTATGACCTAGGCTGCCCAATACCTTGTCAAACCAGCTGATATAGTAGGGGGTAAAAAGCATGAGAGAGATCACCACCAGAGAGATCAATATCATACCTGCACGCATCAGAAAATTGACTTCATGGGCGTGTTTGGC
This sequence comes from Campylobacteraceae bacterium, assembly GCA_027079365.1. GTDB lineage: Bacteria > Campylobacterota > Campylobacteria > Campylobacterales > Sulfurovaceae > JAAXPZ01. The sequence continues at coordinate 14,574 of JALWVW010000204.1, forward strand.
ATTGCTGCTGCGGTGCAGTCCCAGAAAAGTGATACCGTAGGCCTTGACAAAACAGGCGATCGCCAATCCTGCGGTCATTGCCAATGCAAAGATAGCAAAGGGAATGGCCAGCTTGAGTGAGGTATCGTCCATGTGGCTGGAGCCGAGCATAGACTGAAAGATCATCCATTCGCTGAGAAAACCATTGGTGGGTGGCAAAGCAGTAATAGAAATGGAGGCAAGCAGAAAGGTGAATGCTGTGACCGGCATGGTTTTGATGAGTCCTCCATACTTCTCTATATTTTTAGTATGTGTCTGGTGCAGTACACTCCCTGCCCCCATAAAAAGCAGTGATTTGAAGCTCATGTGGTTGAAAGCATGGAAAAGTGCTGCAATAAAAGCAAAGGAGCTGAGTACTTTGAGATTCATACTGTCAAAAATCATCCCCATACCAAATCCAATCAGGATAATGCCGATATTTTCAATAGAGTGATTGGCGAGCAGCGCCTTGATGTCGTGTTCGCTCAATGCATAGAGTACGCCGACAAGCGAGGAGAGCGAACCAATGACAAGAATCAGTATTCCCCATTCCAGCGGCCAGGGGTAAAGCACATCAAACAAAAAGCGGAACATACCATAAATAGCAATTTTGAGCATCACACCACTCATGAGTGCCGAGACAGGAGAGGGAGCCTGGGGATGGGCATAAGGCAGCCAGACATGCAGAGGCACGGCACCAGCTTTGCTGAGGAACCCCAGTGAGACAAAGAAGAACAGAAGTGTAGGGTAGGCAAACCGGGCTGCAATGCTGTGCATAGCTTCAAAGCCCAATGACAGGTTTCCATCGGTCACAATGAGGAAAAACAGCAGCAAGAAGACAAAGCCAAAGTGGGTCATTAGAAAGTAAAACCGTGCGGCATGGATGGTTTTGTGCTCTTTGGTTTCTGTGAGTATCAGCTGCCAACTTGTCAGGCTCATGATCTCCCAAAAAAACAGAAATGTCAAGGCATTGGCGGCGAGCACAACACCGATCATGGAGAGTACAAAGGTAAAGTAATGTAGCTGGTAGTGTGCTTTGCGTTCAATATGCGGGAGATAGCCCCAAGAGTAGAAAAAGTTTGGTATCGCACCCAAAACAATCAATGCTATAAATACCAAAGAGAGGGTGTCAAACTGAAACATAAAGGCTTCGCTCCAAACAGTGAAATAGGGTATGGGTTCGGTGGGGCTGCCATCGGACAAATCGGACAAGAGACTGCAAGCAGTTCTGATATTTGTGCCATTATACTCTTTGATGCTTAAGGGCACCTCCAATAACAGGTCGTACCCACAACATCTCCAGCTTTTGTCCAGGCAAGGCATCGCTTCGCAGGCATAGCAGAAGCTACGTCAAGAAGCAATAACGCAGTATGGGCGAAAGCTGGTGATGCCCGAAGGGTGGGCTTTGCAGACGCGATCTTTTACTCGATGCTCCCTTCACCGTAGCTACGGCTACGCTTTGGGAGCCTCAAGCAGAATCTCACATCTGCAAAGCCCATTGTGTGTATGACCTGTTATTAGAGGTGCCCTTAGAACTATTTATCATTTTTGGCTATGATTTCCTAAAATATAGGAGTGCGCAGATGAAATATATCAAATCATTATCCACACTTGGCAGTGCTGCAGGGATTGGCGCTGCACTGGCAGTAGGGATCACTGGCTGTGGTGGGCAATCAGGACAGCAGAGTGAGGCAACACAGCAGCAGAAGCAGCCGGCATTTGTTGTCATTGAGGAGATCAGTAAAGGAAGGTACAAGATCGCAGAAGAGTTTCCTGCCAAGGAGACACGGATCGTACTCAAGAAACTGGACGGCACAGAGAGGGTGCTTACGCAGGAGGAGCTGGACTATCTGATCCAAAAAGAGGCAGCCAAGATAGAGCAGGGGACTTCAGGTCTGACCAAGCCCCAAGAGGCACAGGTAAATCAGCAGGGAATGGGATTGGGAGAGACGATACTGGCAAGTGCAGCAGGTTATATGCTGGGTGCCTGGATCGGTAGCAAACTTTTCGGAAACCCCG
>JALWVW010000205.1 GCA_027079365.1 Campylobacteraceae bacterium
ATATATTATAAAAAATCCTACACGCTTGATCCTTCTATAGAGGATGCGGCCAAGATGATCGAAAAGCTATCGGAGTAAACAAATGATGTCACAATGTTTTATTATGCAAACTGCTACAGAAGATATCCTGCTCAAAGTTACCAATGTCTGCGCGCTATGCTATGGTGATATTCATGTGGGTGATACTATCCATTATGACACGCAAAGGTACCATTATGTTTGCCAGTCCTGCCAGGAAGAGCAGTGTGCAAAACTGGATGCAGAGTGTGAGATAGTGGAGGACGAAGAGGGGGGACTTTTCTGTTGAGGTGCCCTAGGTTTTCTTTGCAATGTATTTGATTGCATTGAGATAACTTAATGCATTTAGTTTCGCCTCTTTATAGGCGATATCAAATGCTGTACCATGGTCTACAGATGTACGCAAGATAGGCAGGTTTAGACTTACATTGATACCCTCATCAAAATAGAGTGCCTTGAGTGGGGCTAGCCCTTGGTCATGATACATGGCGATATAGTGCGTATAGTTTTTACGAACATTTGACGTGAATGCTACATCTGGTACTATGGGTGCAGTGAATAGTGAATAGTGAATAGTGAATAGTGAAGGTATCTCTTTTTTTAAAATGGCTGTTGCGTTGTTTATGGATTCTTGGATTATCTTCTCTTCGTCTCCGAGTACCCCTTCATCTCCAGCATGAGGATTGAGTCCTAGGACAGCGACGGTCGAAGTGGGTTTGGCTGTATGATAAAAATCTATCAGGAAGCGTGTGAGATCTTTTTTATTTATACTGTTGGCTACCTCTCTGAGAGGGATATGCTCGGTATAGAGTGCCACATACATAGCATCACATCCCAGCATCATGATAGCCTCCGCATCAAAGAAGTCGCGTAGCGCATCGGTGTGGCCTTTGTATTTAATTCCTGCCAGTTCCCATGCTTTTTTGTGGATGGGCAGGGTGCATACTGCATCTACTTTATTGTTTCGTGCAAGCTCTACAGCCTTGGTGAAGGAATGATAGGCGTAGAGACCACTTTCTTTGCTTACTGTGCCGGGCATAATATCAAAATTTTGAGAGATATTTTCTATGGTTGTAAAGTCATCTGGAACAGGTAGATGTAGCTTTTGTGCAGCCTGTTTGAGCATGGTTTTATCTATACAGTAGTATGGTTCGACTATACTTGAGATCTCAGTATGGTTTTGTAGTACAAGCTGTATGCCTATGCCGTTTAGATCACCTATGCTGATGGCTACTTTTTTTCGTTCCCCGCTACCCATTTTATGACTCTCCTTTCAGCGTATCAATCGTGCTTTCATGTCAAGTATCGCCTGTTCCAAGCCGGTAAAGACGGAGCGAGCGATAATACTCTGTCCGATATTGAGCTCTTCAATCATCTCTATAGCAACGATATCAACAACATTGTGATAGTTGAGTCCATGTCCGGCAGCCACTTTGATATCTGATTCTGCTGCATCACAACTAAGTTTTCTAAAGTTTTCCAGTTCGCTGTCGAGTAGTATTTTAAGCGTATGTCTTGGGAGGTCTAATTGGGGTATTGCATAGGGTGTCTTCTCTAGCCCGCTGTATAGCATAGCGTAGATATTGGCATATTTCCCGGTATGAAACTCTATCCATTCTACCTCCAATGCCCTGGAAGCTTGTACGGCCTCCGTGGTAGGATCTATAAAAAGCGAGACTTCAATGTCATGTGCTTTGAGTTTTTCTATGGCTGCATGTAGCCTTGGTTGTGTTCCCGTGACTGCCAAGCCACCCTCTGTAGTAACCTCTTCGCGCTTCTCCGGTACCAGCGTTACACGATGAGGGCGAAGCTTGCAGGCGATCTGTATCATCTCCTCGGCGATAGCACATTCAAGGTTGACTGGGAGACTTGAGAGACTGATGATATTTTCTGCATCAAAATCCTGCATATGTCTTCGGTCTTCCCGCAAATGAATGGTGATCTGGTTTGCTCCGGCACGTTTACAAATACTCAATGCATCCATGGGATCAGGATCTGCTATTTTTCGCGCTTCTCTCAGTACAGCGATATGATCTATATTCACACCAAGTTCCATGTCTACTCCTATTGTTAAACAATTCTACTATTGATTATAGCGCAAGAGACTTGTGATTTAAATGGATGAAGATATTTGGGTGCCGATAGAATAGCAGAGAGAAAATCATACAGCAGCACAATACTTGATGCTTATGGCTTTGTGGGGGGGGGTACTTGGCCAAAAGATACAAAATATTGTGCTGGTATATAATTTCCCCAATAAAGAGATATCTATACTTATTAAAATAGAATGATGATACATGGAAAAAGAGTATAGTGCGAGGCTACACAGGCAATCTGGCAATCTTTCTATTTAGAGAGACCCATGACTTTCCGTCCTTGCTTCGCAGCAAGTTTGGCTTTTTCTGTTATCAATAGGGGAATCATAGCACAGTGACACTAAAAGAAATATAAATAGTGTCTAAAAATTTGAATTTTTTTTGACACAATGATGTGTATCTCTTCTCAAACCAGTTATTACAGACATTATGGTAAAATCTTTTCATTATGTTTAGAAGGTATTAAAATGACAAAAAGAGTAATAAAAAAAGCGGTTCTTGCGTATTCGGGAGGACTTGATACAAGTATTATACTTAAGTGGCTTCAGGATGAATATCAGTGTGAAGTGGTGACCTTTACCGCTGACTTGGGGCAAGGTGAAGAGGTGGAGCCTGCCAGACAAAAAGCATTGGATCTGGGAATCAAAGAGGAGAATATTTTTATCCTTGATCTCAAAGAGGAATTTGTCAAAGACTTTGTTTTTCCGATGTTTCGGGCCAATACGATCTATGAAGGAGAGTATCTTCTAGGCACCTCTATTGCCAGACCGCTAATCTCCAAAAAACAGATAGAGATTGCACATCAGACAGGGGCAGATGCAGTTAGTCATGGTGCGACAGGAAAAGGAAATGACCAAATCAGGTTTGAGTTGGGATATCTGAGTCTTGATCCGGATATTGCTGTGATCGCTCCCTGGAGAGAGTGGGATCTAAACTCTAGAGAAAAACTCCTGGCATATGCCCAGGAACATGGGATAGAGATAGACAAAAAAGGCAAGAAATCCCCCTACTCAATGGATGCCAACCTTCTACATATTTCGTACGAAGGTATGGTTCTGGAAGATCCTAATGCCGAGCCGGAAGAGGATATGTGGCTCTGGACAAACTCTCCCGAAGAGGCACCAGACAGTGCAGAGTATATCACGATTGGCTATGAAAAAGGAGACCCGGTCAGCATTAACGGGGAGCAGATGAGTCCGGCAACGATCCTCCGGATGCTTAATGAGTATGGAAACAAACATGGTATTGGTCGTATCGATATTGTAGAAAACCGATTTGTGGGTATGAAGGCAAGAGGTTGCTATGAGACACCAGGTGGTACGATCATGCTTAAGGCGCACAGAGCAATAGAATCTATTACCCTAGATAGAGAGGAGGCACATCTCAAAGATGAAATGATGCCTCGTTATGCGAAGCTGATCTATAATGGTTTTTGGTGGTCTCCTGAGCGAGAGATGCTACAGGCTGCGATTGACAAGACGCAAGAACATGTTACGGGGGAAGTGAAGCTCAAACTCTATAAAGGCAATGTAATCGTAGTAGGTCGTGCTTCCGAAAACTCCCTATATAGTGAAGAGCATTCAACCTTTGAAGAGGACGAGGTTTACAATCAGAAAGATGCAGAAGGATTTATCCGTCTCAATGCTTTGCGATTCATAATCGAAGGGAAAAAGCAGCCTGCGCGAAGGGCGCATGATGAGGTAGAAGTCTGCAAGATAGAGACAGGCTCCGTCACTGTCTGTGAAAGGATTAAGAGATTTTTTGGTTTTGGCAGTAAAAAATAGCTGACTCTTTAAAGCAGCTATTTTTTGTTAGAGGAGAATGGCAGCCAGCTCTTCTTTCCCGGCGTTGAGTCCTACTGTTTTGCAACAACGGTGACTGCCGGTGAGTGCATCACTAAATGCAACAGGAATAGCACCTGTGTCTTTGATAAACTCAGCGATAAGACAGTCTTCATCCTCTTCCAGAATACTTCCATCCATAAGAATGTATTGATAGCTTGTATTCTGAATGATACCTAGAAACTGGTCTTCATCCTGCACAGTATCCACATTGTAACCCAGATTGGTTAATATTTTTTTATAGATTTTACTTGAGAGAGAGGATTTCTTGTAGAGGAGAATACCTTTTGGTTCAGATAGCGGTATGGCCTCTTCAAGTTTTATCACAGTCTCTTCTTGTGCTGTATTGTGAGATCTGGATTCACCGTTATCATCAGGAACCTCAGGTTGTGCCGGGACTGATGGTATATCCTCTGTTTTCTCTTCCACTTTTGCTTCAGTCTTTTTTGTATTGTCCCTATCCAAAGTAATAGATTGCTGTTTGGGTGAATAGGTCTCTAATAGAAACTGTATTTGATCTATATTGATAGGCTTAGAGGTGTAGTCATCCATGCCTGCTTGAAGATATTTTTCTCTGTCTCCTTGCAGTGCGTTGGCCGTAAGGGCAACAATGGGGACATGTTTGAGGCCGCTGGACTTTTCAAAATGAAGAATTTGCTCGGTAGCATCAATACCACCAAGTACAGGCATCTGTATATCCATGAAGATAATATTATAGTCATTTTGTTTTCTTAGGTTGACAGCCTCTTCTCCATTGTTTGCCAAGGTGACAGTTAATCCAAAATCAGTGAGAATTTTCATAATAAGCTTCTGATTGATCACATTGTCTTCTGCTACCAATGCATGCATCTCACTAAAGAGCTCTTTTTTAGAGGTGTCCTTCTGTGTATCTACAGTTTCTGCAGAGGCAATTTGTGTAACCTCCTCCAAAAGCTTTGAAATCTTGGTAAAATTGATAGGCTTATAGATGATTTTTGTGAGACGATTTACTACCTCTTCGGGCTCATTTTTAAGATGATTTGATGCAAGAAGAACAATTTTAGTATCAATACTGACCAAGTTGGAAAGTTCATTTTCTCTTCGTGTATAACGCTGGTCGATAAAGAGAAGTTCAGGGAGAAATGTTTTGTCAAGGGTATAGATATCTTCACCATAGTAAATTTTTAGTGAGAGACCAAAGAAAGAGAGGTATGTTTCAAGATTTTTGTCTACCTGCCTTTTGATATCTTCATCTGGAAGGAGCAATCCTACTGTTAAGTTTGGATAGGAGGTAGGTACATTGGCGTGATCTCCCCTGTCTTGTTTTTCCAGCTCTAGTGTAAAGTAGAAAGTGGAGCCCTCTCCTGGTATACTTTCTATCTCTAGTTTTCCACCCATGTGGGAAATAAGCCTGCTGGAGATAGCCAATCCCAATCCAGTCCCACCAAATTTTCGGCTGGTACTTGAATCGGCCTGTGAAAACTCTTCAAAAATTCTGCTCTGTTGCTCTTTTGTGATGCCTACACCAGAATCTTCTACAGAGAATCTTATCTTTGCATGTTCGCTGTCTTCGGATATTTTCTCAATAAAAACATTGATTTCCCCGTGTGTATTGGTAAATTTCACGGCGTTACTGATGAGGTTTGTTAGAATCTGCGAAAGTTTAGTGGGATCGCCTAAGAGTGTAGAAGGAAGCCGAGGATCAATATAGGCGCCAAATTCAATATTTTTTTGTGCTGCTTTTGCTCCGTATGATTCGATAGCAGATTCAAATCGTTCTCGAGCATCAAAAGGAATATTTTCAAGTTCTACTTTGTCAGCTTTGATCTTGGAAAGATCGAGAATATCATTTACAATATTGAGAAGATTCTCTGAACTGTCTTCAATGACATCGATAAAGTCTTTTTGGTCAGTATTGAGTTCTGTAACTTTGAGTAGCTGGGTAAATCCAACAATGCCATTGAGTGGTGTTCGGATCTCGTGGGACATATTGGCGAGAAAAAGATCCTTTGCCTGGTTGGCTTCCTTGATTGTGTTAGCAAGAAATCGATAGATCTCTGCTTCATCTCTCTTGTCAACGATAACTCTGAGCTCGTCACGCTTCTGTTTACTGAGGTCAAATTCAATATTTTTTAATGTCTGATCTAGTAATGCTTTGTCCCTGCTGATGTTTCTATAAATACCAAGCAGAACAAGAAAGAGCAGCAGAAGTAAAAGTGCAGCAAGACCATATTGTATCGCACGGTTCTTGACTCCTTCTTCTCGAGATGAAAATCTTTTCTGCAGATCAGAGAGTAATATTTCTTTTGCCGTATGTGTGTTTTTGAGTTTGGCAGTAAAGTCCTTGAGCCATTGCTTCTGAGTAATATTGTAGGATCCGTCAGCAGCGCCTTGGATAATGGCGACTCTGTCTGATGAGATCTGTTTATCTATCTTGTTGTTTTCGAGTAATTTTTTAATTTGGGGATAGATGGAAGAGCGCTTGAGTTTGGAAATATCGGGGTTTACCTCTTTGCCCAAAATAGACTCCCAGAGTGACAAATCACTGTCAGCCATAGGTTTTTTTCTATTGAGTTTAAGCAGTACAAAGCTTCTTTCAAGAGATTCCAGAGACGATTGCTTGGTGAAGTGCTGATAGGTCTGCAGTAGTGACTGTAGTGTCTTTGATGAAAACTGTTTGTTGATACTCTGTAGTATTTTTGAGACAGTGCTGCCAATATTTTGATAATAGGATTCAAAGAAAATATTTTTATGATCTGAGCTCAGTGTATCTACTTTGGCGCGCACATACTTTAGTGTGTCATCAATCTCTGCAAGATATTTTTGATAAGAGGAGAACAAGGTATTCTCTTTGGCCAAGACCTTGAGCTGACTCAGTGCTTTGTCTGTTTGTATTCTGGCAGTATTGAGCTGCTTCATGTTACTGGAAGCCTCTATATCAGAAGCCATTTGCATAGCACTTTCTGTCTCTTCATCACCAATCTTTTCAAGGAGCATGGAGGACTTGGAGACAAAGGTGGTATAGCTAATTTTGTTTTGTCCACTGGCATAGGCCGTATAGGAGAGATACGTCTGGTAGGAGAGCCAGCCTATAGCAACAAACAGTGGGAGGAGGATAAGTAGCAGTAATAGTTTTTGTCTTGATGTTTTCATAACTATTCTCCTTTGGCATGATGAATAGCAAGTTGATCTAGGATATGCTGCATGCCATTGGTCGAAATGATGATGATACTGGGTATCTTAAGTGTATGGATGCTCGCATAATAATGCTTATTGGCATTCCATAGTTTGAGAATATCCTTTTTCTTGTTGTCCAATGCACGGGGATAGGTATATTGTTGAATCATATGCATATCTTTTTCGGTCATCTTAATCGTCTGTTGTAGCTTATCGCCGATAGTTGACTTGTCTATATCTGATTTTAGTACCATGTAATACATTGCCAACTTTTCTACCAAATACTCTATATTTTTACTTCTTAAGAACATTTTGTCCTCAAATGAAAAGTCATAGTTTACAGAAGTGGCTATTTTTTCCGCTCCCTCTGTCAGAGCTTCACTGAAATCTAATATTTCATTGGCGCTTGAGGTAGTGGGTTTCACTTGCAATAGTATTTTTATCCGTTCTTTTTCATAAGCAAAAAAATCCAGTATACCTCTAATCCTCTCCTTTTTTGTATTGAGTGTGATGGTGCGTATATTCTTTTCCAGATCCTCAATAGATCTTTTCACTTTGGTCAGCATCATAGGTTTTTGATCGGGATAGATATAGGAGTAGAGATAGTTTTTTGTAATATTTTGCGTCAGATACTTGATACTCTTGGAAGCTTCAAGTATCTTGATGTCACTCAGAGTAGCTGCTGACACCGAGAGAGAGAAAGTGCTGATGAGTAGGAGAGAGATGTACCATCTCATTGAAGGGCCTTATCAGTTGCCATGACTTTTTCCATATCGAGCTCGTAGGACTTAATGGTTTCTGCAAGGTCATTTGATGTTTTGAAGACAATGAACGGTAGTCCACCCTTGTCTATATCCAGATAGAACTTATAGACAATACTCCATAGTCTTTTTACTTTGGTCATTTTTTGGTTCATGGCCACAGTGTTATGGCTGGATTTTGCCACATCATCGATAGCTTTTCCGGCAGCATCAACAGTATCTTTCATGAGTTTGATCGTATTGTCATCCTTGATACCTGCCTGATAGGCCATGTAATATTTGGCTATGGATTCAAAATAGATACTAAAACCATTGATGATATGTTTATTTTGAAAATCGACAGATTTTTTGAGATCATCTGCGATGAATCTGGCTCCTTCAAGGATGGTTGCACTAAGATCAAGTGCAATTTGTGCATTGTCCAGACTGTAGGGCTGCTTGATAAGATCTATAAGTTCATCATAACTCATTTTCATAAAGAGCAGTAGGTTTTTATTTTTAGGGTTGTTGATGGACTGATCCAAAATCTTGTAGGCTTTTAAAAATTCCCCAGGTGCCTCTTTGAGTTCGGCAGAAGCTTGTCTTACTGCCTCGTTATTTCCTTTGTACAGGTAAGCTTTGGTAAGCTCTTCAGCATAATAACCAGTGTCATAGGCAATTCTTGCCAATTTTAGTTTTGCCTGTTTTTCGCTATTGCTAACCTCTGCCTGAGTGGCTTGCGTAGTCGCAAGTATTGCCATAGCTATGAATAGTAGCTTCAATAAACCTTTAAATCTCTGTCTCATTGTAATCTCCTTGACTCTGTATGTGTATTCTCCCCCAGTGCCAATCGTCAAAATATAGCATGGGTAATTATAGGTAGGCAAAGATAAAGATACTCTTAAATAATGTCTACTTCGATGAGAAGCTATCTATAATTTCTCTCTTCTCTCAAAACTTTCATTTCTCTTGGAGATATTTATGCTTCATAAAATACCCAATAATCATAATATCATGAAGATGGAGTGTACCATAAAAATGTCAAATTTCATACAGCCTCATAAGACTTCCGATATCGGCCTTCTGCCCAAGCCATTGCGTGTAGAGCTCAGACATTTCTCTGCTGCCACCCTTGGCTAAAATATGTGCTTTGTAGCCTTTGGCTTTTTCTTTGTCAAAACCATCTTTTGCATCAATGCATGCAAAAAAAGCATCCGCAGAGAGCACTTCTGCCCATTTATAGCTGTAATATCCTGCTGCATAGCCACCTGAGAAGATATGGGAAAAACCATGTTGAAATTTGTTGTATTTAGGTGTTGGGAGCAGGGAGGTTCTCTCTCTGATACCATCAAGAAGCGTCTGGACTTCATCACCTTGATAAAGGCCTTGGTGCAAAGTAAAATCAAAGAGAGAAAACTCTACCTGACGCAAGATGCTAAGTGCTGCCTGATAGTTTTTGGTCTCTTTTATTTTCGTTGTGAGTGCCTTAGAAATAGGCTCTCCTGTCTCATGGTGAAACCCAAAACGCTTCAAAATGGCAGCCTCGTAGGCAAAGTTCTCCAGAAATTGAGAGGGGAACTCCACCACATCCCATGCCACACCATTGATGCCCGAAACTGAACGCTCTTGGCACTCGCTGAAGAGATGATGAATTGCATGCCCCATTTCATGGAAAAGGGTGACGACATCATCATGACGCAAAAGGGAGGGTGTCTCTTCGGCAGCAGGAGAGAAGTTGCATACTACAAAAGCAGAGGGCAGGTGCGTATCACCTTTGCTATCGATAAAGTGCGTCTCCCAATCATTCATCCAAGCACCACCCCGCTTCTCCTTGCGTGCTTCAAGATCAAAATAGATACGCCCTGAAAGTGCACCATTGTCAAATATATCAAAAGACTTGACACAGCGGTGCCACACAGGTACCATTGCAGACTCGAAGGTGATACCAAAGAGCTCTGAGACAATATCCAAGAGCCCCTTGAGTACTTTTTCCTGCTTGAAGTAAGGCTTGGTCATCGTGTCATCAAAGTCAAATTTTTCCTTTTTGAGCTTTTCGGAGTAGTAGGCTACATCATAGCTTTTCAAGTTATGTATGTTGTCTGTTTTCAGGGCAAAGGCCTTTAGCATTTCGAGCTCATTTTTGGCTTGGGGGAGTGCTGCTTCCAGCAGGTTATTCAAGAAATCAGTGACATCTTTTTCGCACTGTGCATCTCTGGTCATCAGCGCATACTGGGCATAACTCTCAAATCCAAGTAATTTTGCTTTCTCATCTTTTAGCGCCAGAATCTTGTCTATCACTTTTGCATTTTCTGGCGCCCTCGTGCTGTATGCCTTGGAGAGCTCTTTTCTATATTTTCTGTTAGGGCCATAGGTCATGTAGGCTAAGTAGCTTGGGGTCTGCAAGGTAAACCTATAAACAGTTTTTCCCTCCACCTCTTTTCTGGCAGCTGCGATATCAGATTCCGGCATTCCTTCTACATCTTTTTCATCTGTGATGGTGAGCTCATAGGCATTGGTTGCATCAAGTAGGTTTTGCGAGAAATTATTTGAAAGTGCGGAGAGCTTGAGCGATATCTCTTCCATTTGCTTTTTCTCTTTTTTGGGAAGTTTTACACCGGAAAGTACAAAATCTCTTACTTCGTGCCCCACAACGGTTTTGGCTTCTCCTTTCTCAGTCTTGATCTGTTCTATTTTTTGGAATAGCGCAACATTTTGTGCCATTTCCGAGCTGAACTTGGAGAGTAGAGGGAGCGACTCCTCGTAAGCCTTTTGAGTCTCATCAGAGTTCATTACTGCATTAAAATGTGAAAGTGGGGTGAAGAAAAGTCCCAGGGCTTCATCTAAATCCTGTAAGGGCTTCAGTACCTTCTCATAGCTGATATCATCAGACTCTGTAATCTCATTGATGATCTCCCTGTGTGTATTGAGGAGTGATTCCAGTCTCTGAGGAAAGGTTTCTAGGTGATTGATTGTAAAAGTTTGAAACATGGAGCTTCCTTGATGTCTGTTATCATATGTTAGTAATTTTTGGATAGAATAATACCCAATTTAATATCCATTATAGGAGTAGTATATGAAAGTATTATTGATCAAAGATGTAAAAGCACTAGGAAAAGTAGGTGAGATCAAAGAGGTCAAAGATGGCTATGGGCAGAATTTTTTGATCGCAAAAGGATTTGCCAAACTGGCGACACCGGAAGTGGTTGAGAAGTGGAAGACGGAGCAGGAGAATGCGGCAAGAGAGCTTGAAGAGGAGCTCACACGATTGAATGCAGAAAAGATCACACTCGAGGCGACTGAGATCAAGATTGAAAAGCCAATTGCTCCTGTAGGGATCAAAGGCTCTGTAGGCAATGGCGATATTGCAGAGGCGGTATTGGATCAACTGGGTATAGAGATCGATAAAAAGCATATTGTACTGAAGAAGGCGCTCAAGTCTACTGGTATTCATGAGGTCGATGCCAAACTGGGGCATGGGATCCATGCCACGCTCAAAGTCAATATAGTAGGCGTATAGTCTATGTTTCATGCAACGACTATATTGGCTTATAGGGGTAAAGACCATGCAGTGATAGGTGGAGATGGGCAGGTGACTTTTGGAAATTCTGTACTCAAGGGAAACGCCACCAAGATTCGCACACTGTATGAGGGAAAAGTATTGGCGGGATTTGCCGGGAGTACTGCGGATGCCTTCAATCTTTTTGATATGTTTGAAGGGATACTTAATGAGAAAAAGGGAGACCTGCTTAAATCGGTGATAGAATTCTCCAAAATGTGGCGCAAAGACAAGATGCTGCGTCAGCTGGAAGCCATGATGCTGGTACTCAACAAGGAGCATATTTTCATCCTTTCGGGTACGGGCGATGTGGTAGAGCCAGAGGATGGAAAGATCGCAGCGATCGGAAGTGGGGGAAACTTTGCACTCTCGGCCGCCAGGGCACTGGATAAGCATGCAAGACTTTCTGCAGATACACTGGTTACAGAGAGCCTCATGGTCGCCGGAGAGCTCTGTATCTATACCAATCAACATATCAAAATATTGGAGCTGAGATAGTGGTGGAAAATCAGAAAAATCTCACACCCAAAGAGATTGTAGCCTACCTGGATCGTTATGTCATTGGACAGACAGAAGCCAAAAAGACCATAGCTGTGGCATTGCGCAACCGATGGAGACGTATGCAGCTGAGTGCAGAGATGCAAAAAGAGGTGATGCCCAAAAATATCCTGATGATTGGAAGCACTGGTGTGGGAAAGACTGAGATAGCCAGGAGATTATCGGATATGATGCGTTTGCCTTTTGTCAAAGTGGAGGCGAGCAAATTTACCGAAGTAGGGTTTGTGGGCCGGGATGTGGAATCAATGATCCGGGATCTTGCATTGACTTCATTGCGACTGGTACGCGAAGAGGAAAACGAAAAGAATCAAGCCAAGATTGAAGCCTATGTGGAGAATAAGATTATTGAAAAACTGTTGCCCCCTCTGCCTGAAGGAGCCAGCGAACAGAAAAAACATGATTATAATCGAACCTTTATTCAAATGCAAGAAAGGCTGGAAAAGGGTGAACTGGATCATCTGATGATAGAGGTAGAACTGCCTGCGGCACAAATTGATTTTGTGGGTGCCAATGTGCCACCAGAGATGGCTAATGTCCAAGAGTCGATTATCAAAGTTATTGGCGCCATGGATAAAAAGAAGAAAAAAGAGGTCACGGTCAAAGCGGCCAAAAAGATTCTGGAGGCGGAAGCCAGTGAGACTCTGCTGGATGAGGAAAAGCTCAAGGAGAAGGCAATCCAGAAAATAGAAGAGGGGGGTATGGTTTTTATCGATGAGATTGACAAAATTGCCGTACCCTCCACCAGCACCTCTAGACAGGATCCCAGCAAAGAAGGGGTGCAGAGGGATCTTCTACCGATTGTGGAGGGCTCTACTGTCAATACCAAGATAGGTACGGTCAAAACAGACCATATTCTCTTTATTGCTGCGGGTGCATTTCATCTGAGCAAGCCCAGTGATCTGATCCCAGAGCTGCAGGGCAGGTTTCCGCTGAGGGTAGAGCTTGATGCATTGGACGAGGAGGCACTCTATCGTATTTTGACTGAACCGGCAAACTCACTGATCAGACAGTATCAGGCACTGCTGTCTGTTGAGGGGGTAACGCTTGGTTTTGAAGAGTCTGCCTTGAGACTGATTGCAAAATACTCTGCATTAGCAAATGAAAAGACAGAAGATATCGGTGCGAGGAGATTGCATACAATCATGGAGAAGATACTGGATGAGATCAGTTATCACGCAGATGAAAAAAGTGGTGAGTCTCTTGTGATCGATAAGCAACTTATTGATGAGAAACTCGAGAAAATTGTAGAAAACGAAGATGCCACCAGGTATATTCTGTAAAAAACATCAAATGGAGTGTTATGTTTAATAAAGAAGACAAAGAGACCAGATCAGGTTTTGTAGCAGTGGTGGGACGACCTAATGCCGGGAAAAGTACACTGCTCAACCATCTGGCGGGAGAAAAATTGGCCATGGTCTCCAAAAAAGCACAGGCAACCAGAAAACGGATGAATATTATCGTGATGCATGGAAAGACGCAGATCATTTTTGTGGATACGCCAGGCCTGCATGAGAAGGAAAAACTGCTAAATCAGTTTATGATGGAGGAGGCGCTTAAGGCTATAGGAGACAGTGATCTGATCCTCTTTTTAGCACCTGCCAGTGATAGTGTGGACGAATATGTCAAGTTTTTGAGTCTGATTGAAAATAGAACGGCAGCACATCTTATTATCTTGACGAAAATGGATACAATTCCACAGGAAAAATTGCTGAACAAACTAGGAGAGTATCAAAAGTATCAGGATTATTTTGAAGCGATCATTCCCTTTTCTGTAAAGAAAAAAGTAGGAAAAGAAGCACTGCTGAATGAGATATCCAGGCACCTTCCGCAGCATCCATGGCTTTTTGATCCAGAGTTGATGACCACAGAAAATATTCGTGACATCTACAAAGAGCTCATTCGTGAATCTATCTTCGAAAACCTTAGCGATGAGATTCCCTATGAGAGTGATGTGCTGATCAGCAGAATAGAAGAAAGCGAAGTACTGGATAGGGTGTACGCAACGATCGTGGTTGAAAAAGAGATGCAAAAACGCATGATTGTAGGAAGGAAGGGAGAGGGGATCAAGCGCGTAGGTATTGTTGCCAGGAAGGTAATGGAAAACTTCAGTCAGAAGAAAATATTCCTTGATCTTCATGTCGCTGTGAGAAAGGGCTGGAGCAAGAATAGAGCCTCACTTGAGGAGTTAGGCTACCAATTTTAGCGATATACCGACAAAATATCTGGCAGATAAGTCTATTTTAATATTATAACATATATAATCATTGCATGTCTTGTAAGGATCGCGCACCATGCTGAAAAAAAAGGGTAACAAAAAAGCCAAAACCATCATCACGATCGATAACTATACGCAGAGCAGTTATGCATTGAAGGGTACAGTATTTTCTCCTCATGGAAAACTTGCCTTGAAGAGTAACTTTTTCTTTGTAACCTATCTCGCTAATAAGGATATGATTATCGCACCGATTGAGATCGGTTCTGGTATCAGCGAGGAGGATCTGGAAGGTGCACTGGAAAACAGAGCCTATGAAGAGCTAGGCCTTGATCCCACTGTGGAGTATATGATTCGTCATCTTGAGATACCTCATACAGGTGACGGTAGGCTCTTCCAGCTTTTTGTCATAGAGCAAGAGCGTTATGAGGAAACCTTCAGTAGCCTCAGAAAACAGGTGAAATATATTGATCTCGTTGTCCCTGCACCACTTCTTTATACCACGCTGTATGATCTTGAGTTGGTAGAGCGCAAAGGTGTGCATTGCTACCTTTATTTTACCAAGTATGATACTTTTCTTACATTTTACAAAGACGGGGAGTATCTCTACTCCAAGTCCATCAAGTATTCTCTTGAACAGATCTATGACAGATACTGTGAAATGGTAGGTGAAACAGTAGATGAGGAGATATTTTTTCGCACCTTGCAAAAAGAGGGAATGAAGGCAACTCAGGCAGACTACCAACAAAATATCATGAAACTTTTTGGTGAGATATTTATCTCTATCAATGATATTATTATTTATACCAAGCGGGCTTACGAGTTGGAAGTGATCGACCAAATGTTCATTGGCAGCTCACTGGGGCCCATCGTAGGACTTGATGATTATGTACAGAATTATCTGGGTCTTTACTCTTCTGCCCTAGAGTTTGATTTTCAGCTAGAAACAGATGAATGGCATGTAGATCAGATACAGTTCATGATGGCTATTTCCGGGCTGGAGTATATCAGTACCCAAGAGGTTGTTAATCTTACACAATATCCAAGGCCTCCTGCATTTTTCAAGAGACCTGCTGGTCAATTCGTGGGAGCTACGCTGGCAGTCACAGCTCTGGCATTGATGCCACCCACTTATTATTATGTGATGGCAAAGGCCAACGAAACCAGAAACAATCTTTTGCAGGACGAAAAGCAAAAACTTAGCAGTGAAGCAAACAGGTACAGAGGTATTTTGAAGCAAAAAAGAAAAGAAATTGAATCACTTGATAAGAAGACTGCACAACTAAAAAAGGTGTTTCAGGGTAAAGAAAATACACTGACTTCTGTGTACAACAAAAAAGTTTTCTATAAGTTAAAATCTGACCAAATGGAACTTTTTGCAGGAGATATGGCAAAGTATGGAGTCAAAGCACAAAAAATTGAAACGAAGAGTGATTTTTACTATCTGTCGCTGGTCTCTGAAAGCGATGAGAATATTACAAAGCTGATCAAGGATATCTCTGAAAAGTACCAAGATAACATCTCTATGATTGATATTGAAATGATAGAAAAAGATCAAAACAGTACATTTTATCAAGGTATCTTGAAAGTAGGTTTACAATGAGTTATATGGCAGATAAACTGGAAGCGATGGATGCATATTTTGAGCATAAGAGTGAATCAGAAAAATGGATTATGATACTTTTCTTTGCAGGCGCTGTAGCATTTTTGGCCTACAGTTATTTTTTCCCCTATGCAAAGAATCTCTACGATCAGAGTGTGCTGACACATAAAACCATTACCAAAAAAATACATGAGGAAAAAACCTATCTGAAATCAATTTCGAAAAATGGAAATAGGAACTATAAAGTAAATCTCTATACACAGGAGATCAAGACAAAAAAGGGAAATGTAGCTTCTTATAAGAAGAGGATATCTGTGATCAATAGCAATCTTGACAAGTTGTCGGATTTACTTTTCAACCAGAAAAACTGGTCACTCTTTTTGGATTCTATCACGCATCGTGCCGCAGCAAATGGTATCCAGATCAACAAGTTGACAAACAAGTATGTAGATAGTAATGGAAGTTTTGGGCATGTGCTGGAGATAGGACTAAATTGCGAGGGTGGATTTAAGAATATCCTTCATTTTATTAATGATATGGAGCAGAACACACTGGTGACAGATATCTATAGCAGTAATATTTATACAGATATCAACAAGAGTACGATTATTTCAGATATCAATATCTCAGTTTGGGGGGTCAACCATTGATGCAAAATAAAAAAATATGGTTCGCAGTTCTTTTCATTCTTCCTTTGTATGGCGACCTCTCTATCGGTCAGATGGATACCATGGTTGAGAAGATCAAAGCAAAGCGTGTAGGAGCCACACTGGCTAAACATGCAGACTTTACTTCCCCTTTTGTTATGATACAGGAAGAGAA
>JALWVW010000206.1 GCA_027079365.1 Campylobacteraceae bacterium
TTGGTAGCATGTGCCAGTGCCTCTTCCAATTTTTCCGTTGTCTCTTTGGCATTGGCAAAATTGGCACCCAGTTCACTTTTATTCTTCTCCAATGCCATGATCTCGTTATGGGACTTTTCGATCTTCTCTTGCGCCTCTTTGAGTTGGGCTTCAAGCTTTGAGATCTCCTCTTTGAGTTTCTCTTTTATCTCCTCTTGCTGCCCCAGCTCCTGTAGCTGAGAGGCATTGAGTACTCTGACATCGCTTAGACTCTCATCCAGCAAAGCTATCTTTTCAGTCTGCTCTTCAATAATCGCCTTTAGCTCTCGGTTTCTCTCCTGCCAGGATCTAAGCCTCACTGAGAACACCATGACTACCAAGATAAAGGCCAGCAGCACCGCAGCGACGATACTTGCGAGTACCAGCATATTGATATTGTCAAAAAAGGCTATACCGCTCATAGACTACTATCCTCTAATGATATCATAGGCTTTTGGATAGGGGCACTGCATAGCGCGTTTGGGATTTGCTTTGCTGCTGTACCGCATCTTCTGAAAATGGATATTCACCATATTATCCAGGGTGTCTTTGTAAGCGATCTGGTCAATTCTTCCTTTTTTATTCAGTGAAAAGGTATACAGGACTTTTTGATAGGTGGCCACGTAGAGATTGTCTTTGTGGTGGCGTGCTTTTTTCAGGATAGATGTCAGATTCAGCGCCTGTCTCAGCTCATGGAAGGAGACCTGCTCCAGATCATGATCTACGATAGTAAACTGCCTACCATTGCTACAGACTTCTTTTTTCGTAGGTTGGATATAGCGCCATTTCAAGGCGCCTGTGCTGTTGAGCAGTAGTGTACCACTGTACCTGATGACCTTTTTCTTTGGCGTGGTGATCTTCTGCGTAAAATGTGTAGAGAAACTGGTAGGAACAGTAATCTCCCCTGCAAAAGTCATAGTAATTGATAGTATTAAAATGCTCAAAAATTTCACTATGTATCCTTATTTTTATCTACTGATTCTATCAAAAAAATACTAATGAGGAGATATTGTCGCACCACCAGTCTGGCAGGAGCTCCATATCAACAGCCTTTACGCAAAATTTAGATACACTAACTGCAATTTTAACTATGTGGATGACCCAATTATGATAAATATAACAAAAATATTCGGCACAGCCAATGACAGACTGGTCAAAAAATACCTCAAGCGAGCCAAAGCAATCAATGCACTGGAGAGTACCTACGAAGCCATGAGTGATGAGGAGCTAAAAAGCGCTTTCAATGCCCTCAAAGAGGCAGTCAATGCAGGCGAGAAAAGTCTCGATACTATCCTGAACGACTCCTTTGCTATCACCAGAGAGGCCAGCAAACGAGTGCTTGGCATGCGTCACTTCGATGTACAGCTGGTCGGAGGTATGGTCTTGCATGACGGTAATATCGCTGAGATGAAAACAGGAGAAGGCAAAACACTGGTCGCCACTCTGGCAGTCATACTCAATGCAATGACTGGGCATGGTGTACATGTGGTCACCGTCAATGACTATCTGGCAAGCAGAGATGCCAGAGACATGGGTGTGCTCTATGATTTTCTAGGATATACTACAGGCTGTATCGTCTCCGGGATTGATGATGAAATGGAACGCAAAGCACAGTATGATGCCGATATCACCTATGGCACCAACAACGAGTACGGGTTTGACTATCTGCGTGACAATATGAAAGTGCGTGCCGAAGAGAAGGTACAGAGAGAGCATAACTATGTCATCGTCGACGAAGTAGACTCCATTCTGATTGACGAAGCCAGAACTCCCCTCATCATCTCCGGTCCGACACAAAGAGACCAGAGCTTCTATGAACAGGCTGACGAGATCGCTCAGCAGATGATCAGAGGCGAGGAACTCCCCGCAAAAGCAGGCGAAGAGAAGAAGATGACAGGTGATTTTGTCGTAGATGAAAAAGACAGGGTTATCATCATGACTGAGCAAGGACTGGAAAAAGCTCAAGAACTCTTTGGTGTCGAGAACCTCTATGATTTAGACAATGCTATTCTCTCTCACCATCTTGATCAGGCACTCAAGTCCAGATATATCTTTGAAAAAGATGTCGACTATGTGGTGCGCAATGACGAGATCGTCATTGTTGACGAGTTTACGGGACGGCTTTCCGAAGGACGACGCTATAGCGAAGGACTCCATCAGGCACTCGAGGCCAAAGAGGGTGTCACGATCCAGGACGAATCCCAGACACTGGCAGACATCACCTACCAAAACTACTTCAGAATGTATAACAAACTGGCTGGTATGACAGGTACGGCACAAACAGAAGCTACAGAGTTTTCACAGATCTATGGACTGGAGGTCGTTTCTATCCCTACCAATGTCCCCGTAGAACGGATCGATCGCAATGACCTGATCTACAACACAGAAGAGGAGAAACTTGAAGCAGTTGCAAAAAAGGTCAAAGAGCTCCACAAAAAAGGCCAACCTGTCCTTATCGGTACTGCTTCCATCGAGAAAAGTGAGCTCCTGCACAACTTCCTCGCCAAAGAGAAGATCCCCCATGATATCCTCAATGCAAAAAACCACGAGAGAGAAGCAAGCATCATCGAAAATGCCGGCGTCAAAGGAGCCGTGACCGTAGCAACCAACATGGCAGGACGCGGGGTCGATATCAAGATCGATGACGAGGTCAGGAAATTGGGTGGACTCTTTATCCTCGGTACAGAGAGACACGAGAGTCGCCGTATAGACAATCAGCTCAGAGGACGATCCGGACGACAGGGTGATCCGGGAGAGAGTCAGTTCTTCCTCAGTCTGGATGACAACCTCCTGCGTATTTTCGGCGGAGACAAGATCCGCAACATCATGAACAGACTCGGTGTGGAACGAGGAGAGTATATCGACTCCAAACTCGTCACCAGAAGTGTGGAGAAGGCACAGAAAAAAGTAGAATCCATGCACTACGAGTCTCGTAAACATATCCTCGAGTATGATGATGTCGCCAACCATCAGCGAAAAGCGATCTACGCTTTCAGGAACCAGTTGCTCGATCCAGAGTTTGATATCGGCAACAAGATCAAAGAGAACCGTAATACCTTTGTGGCTATGCTGTTGGCTGAAGCTGAGATCTATGAGGGTACCCCCAGTGAAGACTTCGACCTGAAAAGCTTTACTGATCTGATACAGAAGCATATTGACATCTCTATCGATCCGGAGACGCTGAAAGGCAAAGAGCCTCACGAGATCAAAGAGGATGTCCTGGAGATACTCGAGAAAGCCTATGAAGAGAAAATGTCCCCCTTTGTCCCCGAACAGCGCCAGGAGATAGAGAGTATGCTGCATCTCCAGATCCTCGATCCACTCTGGAGAGATCACCTGTATGAGATGGATGTCCTCAAGACCGGTATTGGACTGAGAGGCTACAATCAGAAAGATCCGCTCACCGAGTACAAGCAGGAGAGCTATAGACTCTTCGAGCAGCTGGTAGAGCGCATCAAGTTTGATGCCACAAAGATCCTCTACAATATCCAGTTCAATTTCGAAGCCCCCGAAGAGGAGCTAGAGGAGATCGAACGCATGAGAGACGAGCTCGAAATCGATGAGAGTGAACTGATAGACAACCTGCAACAGGCGGCCGAAGAAGAAGCAAAGAATGGACATCGACCCTATATCGCAGACAAGAAACCAAAGCGAAACGAACCCTGCCCCTGCGGTAGTGGAAAGAAATACAAACACTGCTGCGGCAGAAGCGGCCCCAAAAAAGGACTTCTTGCCTAATGGCACCCCCCTACAGTAGACACTTCATACAAAAGGTGGTCAAGCACTATCTGAAGTATGACAGAGACAACCCTTTTATCTTCGTCTCAGCAGTCATGGCCTTTTTGGGTATTGCTGCGGGGGTGATGGTCATGATGATCGCACTAGGCATCACCAATGGCATTCAAAAAGAGTTCAAAGAACGGCTCTTTGTGATGAACTACCCTCTTACTGTAACCTCCTACAGCGAGGGCATAGAGAGCAAGGTTATTCAGGATATCCACACGCACTTTCCCACGCTCAAACTTAGCCCCTACTACACCACACAGGTGATCAGCAAAAATGAGCACGGCATACAGGGAAGCATGGTCTATGGTGTAGACTTTTCCAAAGAAGCCGCGATCAATACTGTCTTTGCCAAAGCGGTCAAAGGCGAGACAAACAGCAGCAAATACAGTATCGTTATCGGAGATACACTCTCAGTAGATATGGGGGTTAAAGCAGGCGAGAAGCTTCTCCTCTATTTTTCCGAGCAGCAGGCAGTTGGCTTTGCGACGATGCCGCTGCAAAAACGCTTTGTAGTCAACAGTATCTTTGATTCTGGACTGCAGGCCTACGACAAAGGTATCATCTACACCACCCATCAGGCACTGAGAAGCCTGCTCAAGCGAGACAAAGAACAGTATGACGGTATCCACATCTACAGCGACAAACCGCTGGAGATGATCGATAAGATCAGAGCCATACTTCCCGATGATGTAGGTATAGAGGGTTGGTGGCAGCAAAATGGCAACTTCTTTACTGCCATGGAGATGGAGAAAAAAGTCTATTTTCTCGTACTGCTCTTCATTATCCTGATCGCCTCACTCAATATCATCTCTTCACTGTTAATGACTGTCATGAGCAGACGCAGCGAGATAGCACTCATGCGCACCCTGGGTGCCACACAGAGAGAAATCAGGACTGTTTTTTACAGATTAGGACTCCTGATTGGCTCTATTGGGATACTCTGTGGTACGCTACTGGGACTACTGGGCATGTGGGCACTGCGCACCTTTGATATCATTACATTGCCTGAAGATGTCTATGGAAGCAGCAAGCTTCCCGTGGATCTTCCCTTGAGTGACTTTGGATTGATCATTCTCGGTGCTTCTATCATCGTGATGCTCTCTGCCCTCTACCCTGCCAAAAAAGCTGCCTCAACCGACCCACTCAATGTACTGAGAAACGAGTAATCTCCTAGAAATCGAGTTCTGCATAAAAATAGTTGCCTCCTCTGCCCAGTTGGGCAAAGAAGTCACCAAACTGGCTATAGTTGGGGCGATAATATCTACGCTC
>JALWVW010000207.1 GCA_027079365.1 Campylobacteraceae bacterium
GTACGATAGGAGAGGAGGGGATGACACGCTTCCAGATGCTGCTTTCACTCAAGGCATTCTTGGGTATCTGGCTTGGGTTGCGGGGAAGCCTGCAGGTCTATGCCGGGATACAGCCTTTGGTCTTCAAGGGCCATAGGTTACCTTTTGTCTTTGTGCTGACGATTATTTTTCTTTCGCAGTTCATGCATCTATGATCGGGCAGGGTGCTTGTTGAACACCCTGCGATTAGAGCCTTCCTGCGATATGGTGTTCAAAAATCTCTGTCACCAGCTTGATACGCTCATCAAAACTCTGCTTGGAAGCGCGTTCAAGGACGGTATGGTCTCCATCTCCAAAAGGTCCCCAGCCATCTGTCACAACTGTGCCGGCAGCAGCGATAAAGTTGGCATCACTGACACCACCACGCTGCTCTGTAGGAAGTAGGGTGTCGCATAATGTGTTGATGCGTGCAACCCAAGCGGCCTGAGCGACACTTGGTTGCATAACATCTCTCTGTATACCGCCAGAGAGTAGAGAAGAGGTACCTGCAATATAGGAGGTATGAGTGATTTCATCAATAGCTTTCAGGACCCTGTCTCTTTCGTCTTTGTCGGTGTATCTCAGTTCAAATACCAGCTTTGCCTTTGGTGAGATGGTGTTGGCACCTAGCCCCCCTTCTAACTTGCCGACATTGACAGTGGTCTGTTTCTCCAGATCTGTCAGTGCTACCAGTTTTTGGAGCTTGATGGCTGCTTCGAGGTTGGCATCAGCCCCATCACTATAGTGATTGCCAGCGTGGGCGGCTTTGCCGGTGATAGTGAGAAAAAAGGTTCCTGCACCTTTGCGGCCCGTCACGATCTCACCTTGGCTGCCGGCAGCTTCAAATACCATACAGTAGTCATACGATCGTGCCAGCTCAGTCGAGAGTGTTTTACTGTCATCACTACCAGTTTCTTCGTCACTTACAAGGAGCAGATCGATATTGCAGATCTCTCCATGACGGCTGTATATGTGACGCAGCGCCTGGAGTGCCACATGGTTGCCACCTTTCATATCGCAGACCCCCGGTCCATAGATCCACGCCTCCTCTTCGCGAAACTGCTCAAAGGTTCCAGGGGGAAATACGGTATCCAAGTGCCCTAAAAGCAAAAGTTTTTTCCCCTCTTTTTTTTCTGAGATAAAATGCAGGTGGTCTCCGACCTCTTCTCTTTTGTGTCGCATACACTTCATGTCAAGCTTTTCCATCCAGGAGACAAACAGCATTCCAGCCTGATCAACACCTTTCTTGTTGCCTGTCCATGAGTTGATTTCTATGATCTGTCTCAGTTCATTGTAGTCTATAGTGTTCATTTTTGATCCATTCTCGGTTTTTTACCTTTG
>JALWVW010000208.1 GCA_027079365.1 Campylobacteraceae bacterium
CTACAAATTACTTCCGTAGCAACTCTGCCGCTTCCTTCGCATGATAAGTAATAATCATATCCGCTCCAGCTCGCTTGAACCCAAGCAAGGTCTCCATCATCACCGCGTCGTAGTCTATCACACCAGCCTTGGCAGCCATTTTAAGCATAGAGTACTCACCACTGACATTGTAAACAGCCAATGGCAAGGTGGTGTTCTCTCTGACATCACGGATGATATCCATATAGGCCAAGGCTGGTTTGACCATAAGGATGTCTGCGCCCTCCAGTTCGTCTGCTACGGACTCTGCGATCGCTTCACGACGATTGGCTGGGTTCATCTGGTAGCTTTTTCTGTCACCTTTTCCTGGAGCGGACTCTGCTACATCGCGGAAGGGGCCGTAGTAGGCGGAGGCGAACTTGGTGGAGTAGCTCATAATAGGTAGGTTCTCAAACCCTGCACCATCCAGTCCTGCTCGGATCGCTTGGATCATCCCATCCATCATACCAGATGGGGCTATCATGTCAACGCCTGCCTTGGCATGGACAATAGCTTGTTTGGCTAGGTTGTCAAGTGTAATGTCATTGTCAACCGTCTCTAGTATAGGGTCGAGTACACCGCAATGTCCATGGTCTGTGTATTCACAGAAGCAGAGGTCTGTGACAACGAACATGTCAGGGTGTGCCGCCTTGACAGTGCGTACTGTCTCAGTCATGATCCCATGCTCACACATCGCATCGCTGCCTACGGAGTCTTTGACATCTGGGATACCAAAGAGGATGATAGACCTGATACCCAAATCTTTCAGTACCTCACACTCTTTGACGATCTCATCGATACTCATCTGATAAACACCCGGCATGGAACCCACCTCATCCCTAATCCCCTCACCACTTCTGGCAAATAGTGGATAGATGAAATCATCGACACGCAAATGGGTCTCCTGAAGCAGATCGCGCAGGACAGGATGGATCCTTTTTCTTCTAAAACGGGTAAACATAGCTAGCCTTGCATAAATAATTTTTAACATTTTAGCCAAAAACTCCTAATTACTCATCCCCAATTCCTCATTTCTAATTTCTAATTTCTAATTCTTACTGTATAATCCCGCTATGAACAAGATCGATATATCACAAATCGCCTCCCTGCCTACAAAATACGGTACCTTCAAGATACAGGCATTCAAAGAGGGAGAGAAAGAGCATTTGGCTATTTTTACAGAGAACATCCAGGCACTTGATGCACCTATCGTACGCGTACACTCTGAGTGTCTGACCGGAGATGCACTGGGCTCACTCAAGTGTGACTGCGGCGAGCAGCTGCACACTGCACTGGAAATCATCGCACAGGCAGGTGGTATGGTCATCTATCACAGGCAGGAGGGCAGAAATATAGGACTCTTGAACAAGGTTAATGCCTATGCACTTCAGGATCAGGGTCTAGATACTGTCGCTGCCAACCACCAGCTGGGGTTCAAAGCAGACGAGAGAACTTATGGTGTCATCCAAACGATACTGGATCATTTCGGTATCCATACGATCAAACTGCTCACCAACAACCCTGACAAGATCCGCTCTCTCTCCAATATAGAGCTTAGAGAGATCCTTCCCCTCATCACAGAGCCAAACCCACACAATCAAGACTATCTTCATGTCAAAAAATCCAAAATGGGACACAGGCTCTAAGATGAACCTCTCGCAGTATCTCGCTAGAGCAGAGATCAGCATCTCCAAAGAGACACTGTTCAAACTCGAACAGTTTACTACCCTACTGCATGAATGGAATCAGATCCACAATCTCACCGGAGCCAAAGACTTGGATGCTATCTATGAAAATATCGTAGATTCCCTCTACCCCGTAACTTTTATAGATCCACCTGCCTCACTGCTGGATGTCGGTACTGGCGCAGGCTTTCCTGGGATGGCTCTGGGTATCTATTTTGACAGGACAGACACTGTACTCTGCGAACCACTCAACAAGCGAGCCTCTTTCCTGAAATTTGTCATCATGGTACTGGAACTCAAAAACATCACCGTTGCCAAGATAAGGGTAGAGAAGCTACAGCATACCCCTTTTGCACTAATCAGCTCAAGAGCGGTCACAGACACGCAGCTTCTTCTGAAGATCACCACAGAGGTCAGCGATAAAAATACCCAGTATCTCTTTTACAAAGGTTCCCAGGTTTTCGACGAGATCAAGGCTTCGGACAATCAGCTAAACTATGCTATAGTATCCAGAGACAAACGAAACTATTTATGGATAAAAACATGATACTGAAATTGATTTTACTGGGTATTGTCATGGTGGCTGTATATAAATTTGTGGGCGGCACTACTGCACTCTCCTCTTCTGAAAAAGAGCAGAGTGAAAATGATGCCGATGCCTTGGAAGAGTGCCATACCTGTGGTACCTATGTCACACGAAGAGAGAGTATCATCGTCAAAGGAAAGTACTACTGCTCCAAAGAGTGCTTACCGGGATAAAGGAGACATCATGCTGATATTTGGACACCCCTGGGTGCAAACACCCTCGTTTAAAAAAGTATTTTCACAAGAGGATATCGCCAAGGTCTCTTCAGAAGAAGTCACTCTGCTGGAACCGCTCAGTGACTCTATTGCCTTGGCGCAGTATTGTCAGATGCAGCAGAAGAGCTTTGCGGTGACAGTCAATACTATTACAGAAGCGCTGTTTGCCAATGCACTTGGCAGTCGCTATATCATCTGCCAACAGGAAGATGCAATCAAGATCCAATCTATCGCGCAGGAGTATCTTTTTGATACCAAAGTCTTGACCCTCATCAGCAGCGAAAAAGAGATCCAGAAAATGGCAGAACATGGCATCGACGGCGTACTCTTCCCTAAAGCGATCATAGTAGACTAAAGCCTCTTATGCAACGGTGGATAACCAGGCTGCTGCCACTCCTTTTCTTGACAGCATGCGCACCTCATTTTGATCCCTCATCAACCACCACACAAGAACATACACTCTATATCCAACTTAAAAAAACAGTGAAAGGCATCGATGCCGCAGAGGCAAGGCGCCTCTCCAGAGAAGCGATCCTTTACAGTAGAAAATTGGCCACGAAATATAAAGTTTCAACCCCACCTTTGGTACATAATTTTCTGGTCAATGTTGGCATGAAAGAGCGAGGGCTCTGCTACCAGTGGAGTGATGATCTCTATGCACATCTTCACTCTTTTCATTTTCAAAGCATACAGCTCAAACCTGTCGGTGCCAATATCAAAAAATACTGGAGTGAACACAATGCCCTCGTAGTGCTGCCAAGAAATGATGATACTATGCACTATGGTGTACTGCTGGATCCATGGAGAGACTCAGGCACACTCTATTTTGTACCGATTTTAAAAGATCCTGCATACACATGGCGCATCAGAACAGACAGGTGTGCGGTCTATCAAAATGGCAAATAGATTTTATCGATCAGCTCTTCATACTCAGACTGGGCATCTGAATCTATGGTGATACCGCCGCCGCTCTTATAGTAGAGTCTTCCCTCTTGCTGCTCTATAAAGCGTATCATCACAGCACTTCCCAGACTCTCCCCGTCAAAGACCCCAAATATACCTGTATAAAAATCCCTCTCATAGGTTTCGACACTGCGAATAATCTCTACAGTACTTCGCTTGGGGGTACCTGTGATAGAACCTGCCGGAAGCATCTGAGAGAGCAGTGTGCCGATACTATCTCTCCAGTCGGAGGGTAGTCTTGCACTGATCTTTGAACTCACCTGCAGGAGTGCTTTGTCTCCTGCTCTGACTCTCTCCACATACCGAAACTTCTCTACCCATACTTCACTGCCTACGATTCCCAGATCATTGCGCATCAGATCGACGATCATCACATGCTCTGCCATCTCTTTATCATTGGTAAGAATCTGTGCTTTGGCATTGGGAAGCGTCGCATCAATGGTACCTTTCATTGGATAGGTAGAGATGGTATCACCCTCGATCTCAATAAATCTCTCGGGAGAAAAACAGATAAACTGATCTTTGAAATAGAGTTTGTACTTGGCTTTGGCACAGGTAAATATCTCTTTAAGTGAGAAGTTGCTTTCCACAGGGGTTTTACAAGTAAGATTGAGCAAATAGGTGTTACCCGAACGGATCTCTTCAAGTATCTTCTCCAGCTTCTTTTTGTATGTTTCAAAAGAGGCCGGATGTTTGGAAAAAGTATATGGTTCTGTGCGTTTCTTGACAGGATAGTTTCGCCGCCCCTCCAATTTATAAGAGATATCATTGTCCAGGCTCTCCAGTGGTTGCGCAAAGACCTTTTGCTTATCATAAGAGATGATAAAGAGAAAGGGCTTACGCTGTTTTCCAAGCGCATCTATTCTCTCAAACCCCTCCTTTTCATCAAGCCAATGCATGCGTATACCCAAAAGGTAATCCGGGAAAAGTCATCGTAGTATCTACGAATCCAGTAAGAGCAGTTTCAAGATTGCCATTCTGACATAGACTCCATTCTTGACTTGCTCCAGCACCCTGCATCTGGGATCATCCAGCATCTCATCAGAGATATCTATATTGCGCATCACGGGCCCTGGATGCATCAATAGGATATCTCTCTTGCCCATACGCTTTTGGGTGATACAGTACTCTTTGGCATAGGCATCATAATCTTCAAAATGGGGAGTCTCGTGCCGCTCAAGCTGTGCACGAAGACTCATAACCACATCCACCTGATCCAACACCTCATCCAGTGATGCATACTGTGGTAGGTCATCCCTGTCAGGCATAAACTGTTCGGGCGCCACCAGGATCACCTTCATCCCCATACGGGTAAACAGCCGGATGCCCGAACTTGCCACTCTTGAGCTGACCACATCCCCAATGATGGCAATAGTCTTACCCTGCACACTCCCACCAAAGTACTCCAGCATCGTAAAATAATCCAGGAGTGCCTGCGTAGGATGGGCATAGTTTCCTGCACCTGCATTGATCACAGGTGTCACCTGCATATCTGCCAGTATCTGGGGTGTATCATTCTCTGAATGTCGCACGATCACCGCATCGGGCTCCATCGCGCACAGTGTAGTGAAGGTATCTTCCAGCGTCTCTCCTTTG
>JALWVW010000209.1 GCA_027079365.1 Campylobacteraceae bacterium
CAGAGAAGCGATAGTGCTAGAAAATCTTTTTAACATCTACGCCTACTACAGGAATGCCAACATTACCAATGCCAAAAGTTCAGGGGTGTTGAGCTTTGATGATTTGACCTATTTTACCTATAGGCTTTTGTATGAGAGTATTAGCAAGGAATTTTTGTATTTCAAGATAGACTCGAAGTTCAAGCACATACTGCTCGATGAGTTTCAAGACACCTCTACTTTGCAGTTCCTGCTACTCAAACCACTTATAGATGAGATCTTTGCAGGTTCGGGGCAGAGTGAGTTTAGAAGCTTCTTTTATGTGGGCGATACCAAGCAGTCACTCTACCGTTTTCGTGGTGGGGTAGAAGAGCTGTTTGATAAGGTAGCCCATGACTATGGAGTAGAGATACTGCCGATGGATACCAACTACCGTAGCAGTAAAAATGTGGTAGAGCAAGTGAACCATTGGTTTGAGCCTACGATGCAAGGATATGTACCTCAAAAGAGTAGAGAGGGCGCAAGTGAGGGATATGTAGAAGTAGTAGAGTCAGAAGCGCTTATTGATGAGGCTGTGAGTCAGGCTAAAAGGCTATTGGACTTGGGTGTCAATGTAGACGATATAGCCTTTTTAGTCTCCACCAACAAAGATGGACAAACGCTGCAAGAGGCATGCCAGTATGAGGGGATAGAGACTTTGCTAAAGACCTCCTCTTCACTTAAGAATAACCCAAAAATAGCAGCCTTGGTGGCGATGACGGAGTACTTGTTCTTCAGAGAGAAGATAGATGCACAAGCGATGTTGAATAATGTAGGAAAAACCCTGGATGAGGTAGATGTCTCTTGGTTCTCAGCGTTTATGTCTCCCCTGCAGGTGGTAGACAGACTGGTGCGTGAGTTTGGGTACTTTGATGAGGACTTAAATGTATTGAAACTTTTAGAGTTTGCCTCTGGCTACAACGATATTCCTACCTTTGTGGAGGAGTTTCATGCCTCTAGCATCTCTGTCGCTTCCAACACGGTGCATGGCGCGAAGATCATGACCATTCATGGCTCCAAAGGCTTGGAGTTTGCGTATGTGATACTCTTGGATAAATTGACACGAAAAAATAGTGACAAGTCAGCACTTCTGTATCATTATGATGAGCGCTTACATATCGATAAGATACTCTACCGTACCAAAGGCAGAGAAAACTTTGACCCTGAGTATGCCAAGATCATGCAAGAGCGGAAGGTTTCCTCCGACAAGGATAGCATGAATGTGCTGTATGTGGCGCTGACCCGTGCTGCTGAAGGGTTGATAGTGATTCGTAAGCCCAAAGACTCACTCTTTGATGCTTTGGGTATGGAGGTGATGCAGCTTGGAAAGCTGCAAAT
>JALWVW010000210.1 GCA_027079365.1 Campylobacteraceae bacterium
TGTCTGCGTGGCAGATGCAGCAGGGGCTGAAGGAGCTCAAAGAGCGGTGTCATGCGGTAGCCCAGTACATAGAGTAGGATGAGCCCTACCCCCAAAAATGCCGAGAGTCTGGGGAGCTTGACAAAAAAAGGCCCCAGGATCGCTGCCACCAGGATCATGTGCAACACCCCAAAATAGACCCAAGAATAAGGGAAGACAACATAGGTCACTGCCGTGACAAGCCCTGCTGCCAGTGCCAGATATCCGATCCGTCTGAGGTACTTTTGCAGAGCAAATCCTCGGCTGTAGACGAGGGTGAGACTCATCCCCACAGCGGACATGAAAATAGCCACGATCACGACACGAAACGAGACCCAAAAAAGATGTCGTGTCGTATCTATCGGACTGAACCCAAAATAATGCAGGTCATAGGAGAGATGGAAGAGCACCATCAGGATCACCCCCACCCCACGATAGAGATCCAATGATACGAGTCGCTGTGGCATGGCATCTCCTTTTGTTTTCGCTCTGCGTTTGTGCGTACGGACTTGCGTAGGGATATTTTAGCATACTATGACACAACTTTGCCACACACTTGTGCTATACTGAATACATACGAACCAAAGGAGTACAGCATGAGAAAATACAGTGCGTATAAAAATGCAGCAATCACAATAATGACAGCACTTATAACTGTCGGTTGTAGTGGGAGTGGATCGGGGTCTACAAAAGTAGAGATCATCAGTGACGCAGATGCCGTTGCTTATCAGATAGGAGATGGCACATGGAAGGATGACCTGACAGCGGTGAACCTCACCGATGGCAGGAAGCGTTATACTTTTGACCAGACGGGCAAGTATGGTGTGGCGTTGTATTGTAAAAGCACCTCCGATAAAGGTGTCACGATTTTTCAACTCAACACATCAGAAAGCAACTCTGTTGTCTATGAGTGCGGCAAGCAGAGTGGCTCAACTATTTCCGGAAAGATCACGGACAATACAAGTGTTACTCCAGATGGATTTGCTGTTGCTATGGGCAGAGACTACGCTATCGTAGACGACAAGGGAAACTATAGTATGCAGGTCAATCATGGTATTCGTGATCTCA
Source organism: Campylobacteraceae bacterium (assembly GCA_027079365.1). Taxonomy (GTDB): domain Bacteria; phylum Campylobacterota; class Campylobacteria; order Campylobacterales; family Sulfurovaceae; genus JAAXPZ01. The sequence goes on from JALWVW010000210.1 coordinate 1,087, forward strand.
TAGTTGTATCACTGGTGCAACCAGTGGGCGGGAAGATTACACCTCAGAGGTTCTATCTGGAGAGAGATATCGACTTTACGGGCCCCGATATTGGACACTCTGTGACATTGAAAGATGCCGAGACACATACCATGAGTGGATACAGCTTTACGAAAGTTGCCAATACAAAAGCGTACGCTATGCTTTTGAGCAAAAACGACACACTCTTTACGGCAAATATTTCTGGAAAATGGTATATACCTACTGCTGGACTCGTGGCAGAAGATGCCTACCTCTTCTACGGTGTGCACGCGCAACATATTGCCTCCTATCTGGAGGTCTATGGCGCCAATAGTATTCCAAAACAGGATAAAAATATGGATGCTTCATATGTGGCATCATTGCAAGGAGTAGCTTATACCAAAGCAACAGGAAAATTTGTCGGGCTGGACTATGTGCCCTCGGCACAAAGCCATGCTATGAGATATTTTGTTGCCGATGCAAAGAAAACGGCAACCAAGGAGTACTACTATGCGGTACTATCCTCAGGGTGGCTAAATGGGGAAACAGACTATACTTTGCCAGACCTCTCTTCTCTGGCTGGTTTTGCAGGAGTATGGAGTGTGCAAGGTGCTGATAAGGCAGGGGTATTGGTTTTGATGTCCAATAAAACCATAAAAGAGATGTTTGAGGCTCAGAGAGTGTATGCGCCAAAAGGGAGTCCCAACTTTTTCTTTGTCATTCCTGGCGCCAAGTACGAAACGGCCTATAAGAGTGTTCTGTAGCCAACATAGACCTCGCTGTCTCAGATAAGGTGCGTTAGCAAACGCACCCTACGAATCCCCCGACTCTAACTCCTAATTCTCTCCACGATTTACCCACGATTCTCCGTCATACTACCCTATCTAGACAGAAGGAGACAGAGATGAAAAAGGTAATTTTAGGCCTGTTGGTAACGGTGGCACTGTTGGTGCTGAGTGGATGTGGTGGTGCGAGTGCATCTGAGGGTGACCGGGTGGTGGTCATCAACCATTATGAGGCTCAGGCATCTGATGATGCCACGACGACAGATGATGTCACGACGACAGAGATAGTAGAGGTGGCAGATGAGGTGACAGTATCCGAGGGTCTGTCAGAAGTCGATATCCTCGATCTGGATGACGGTTATACCATAGAGGGCTTTAGCAGCTATGGCAATGGTGTGGTGCTGCGCTTTTATGAGGGGCGCTATAGCTATGAGCGCACCGATGAAGAGGGCGTGGTGCGTGAGTCTTTTGATGGCTACTTTGCGCTGCAAAACGGTGCGATCAAGATCTATTTTGGTGATGATGACGGGGGTGGCTATGCCATCGAGACTCACAGCGGACTGTTGGAAGAAGGCTACTTCTACGATATCACAGGTGTTAGAGATGATATCACGATAGCATCGATCTATAGAAGTGGAGCACTGTAACCATACTTTTGGTAAAATATCCCAAAGGAGTATAGATGTTGAGGCATATAGTAAGATGGGGTATCGTGAGTGGGCTGTTGCTGTTTGCAGGTGTGGCACAGGCAAAAACAAGCCCGGACTACAGAGCGGGATATAATGATGGCTGTTCCAGTAGCAGAGGGCACTATACCCGCAGTGCCTACAAGTATCGCCACTCCAGCACCTACCACAGCGGATGGCGCAAGGGCAAACACAGCTGCACCAGACACAGAACCTCCAAACGCAAGGTACATCGCAGGCACCAATATCGTGCAAAAAAATGCAACACGGAGGCGCCCTGGGTTGCATTTCAGCATGGCTGGGATGATGGATACCGCTCTGCCAAAGGCAAGTATCGTTACAGTGATCGTGGATGTGCCTCTTACCGCCATGGCTGGGTCAGTGGCTACCGTTCCTGCCACTGTGCCGCACAGCGCAGACCGGACAGCTATGTAGAGGGGTACCATGATGGGTGCGCGAGCAGAGCAGGGGGAGAAGAGATCAAAGAGGAAGGATACTATCAAACCTCACCCAGATACCACAAGGGTTGGATGCAGGGCTATGAGGATTGTCAGAGTATTTGATGTGTTTTTTTGGCTATTTGGGAAGCCCTGTACTTTTGTATTATGCTCTGATCGGCAACTTTGCTGACCAGTGCGGCATCTTTGCCTAGAGGAATCGCCATGAAAACCAGTGTTTTATACTCAAAAAGAACCGCATTACCCGTATCAATGGTATGACTGATGGTAGATCGGGCGAGCTTTGCCAGCTGAGAGACAGACATATCTACCTTGATCATGCTGCTAGGGTCATTTGAAATACCGTTCAGCTTTCGAAACAAACCAAGCCTTTTCCTGTCCCATACGAGATAGACACCTACGATTGAAAAAATGGGAACACTAAAATATATCCAGGGCATACTAAAATTCCTTATGGGTAATTGATATCCCATTGTACTGTGATCAAAAAAGGAAAAGAAGGGCATTTTTCACAGTATAATTTTGAGAGAAATGACAAGTGCTGGGTCGAAAATCATAGACCGAATATCTGTGGGGAAGTGCGCAAGATAACAAAAGAGACACCAAGAAGATCTTGGCGCCTCTAGGGGGGGGATCAAAAGTATAGCATGACAACAGAGGTAGCAGAAGGGCATTTTGGGTATTTTTATTTTGTCCTAAATGCCAAGTACCCCTCTTAGTCTCTCACCCTGCTGACCAGAATATTGCACTCGTCCAGTGGCATCGCCACATAGATCAGGTGTCTGTATTCGAATAGAATACTCTGGTTGGCGTTGGCTGAAGGAATGATCCTTGTGGGTGTCGATTGGGCAAATTTCTGAATAGAGATAGGCATTTGTGCACTATACTCTTCCTGGCGATTCATCTGGTTGACCTCCTTGTAAAAAAGAAGCCTTTTTCTTTCTGCGACCATATAGATCACAAGTATCACCGCCAATATACTGTAAAAATAGAGTAAAAACATCACACACTCCTCGTTGTAAAATCACGACATTAAATAAAAATTTACAAGAGAAAAAGTGAATAGTGGGGAAGTATCATCAAGGGGACAATACACTACACCATTGGTAACCCGGCTAACTCCAGAGTGGAGTCCCGTGGCTTTCCGTCCCTACCTCGCGATAGGTTTGGCTTTTTCAATACCGTATATCTGAAATGTCGTACCCATATTATAGTGCAAAAGAGCCGTGTAAGTCAATACATAGCTTACACGGCACACAGGAGTTATCTCTCTAGAAGCTATCAACTCCCGATAACCACAATTTAGCTAAAATATCTCCACTTTATTTCAGGACATTTTACTATGGATATCAGAAAAGCATTTCTAGACTACTTTCAAAGCAAAGGGCATGCACTTGTGCCCAGCTCGCCCCTGGTGCCGGAGGATCCGACACTGATGTTTACCAATGCTGGCATGGTGCAGTTCAAGGGGATTTTTACCGGTGAGGCGCCTATCCCTGTGCCACCGCGTGCCACCTCTTCTCAGACCTGTCTCAGGGCTGGTGGTAAGCACAATGATCTGGATAATGTCGGATACACCGCCAGGCACCATACGCTCTTTGAGATGCTGGGGAACTTCTCTTTTGCTGACTACTTCAAAGAGGATGCGATTGCCTATGCCTGGGAGTTTATCACTTCGCAGAAGTATCTGGATCTGCCTGTGGAAAAACTCTGGGTGACCGTCCATGACAGCGATGATGAAGCAGCGGAGATCTGGAAGCGCTATGTGGCTCCGGAGCGTATTGTCCGTTTTGGTGACAAGGATAACTTTTGGCAGATGGGGGATACGGGTCCTTGCGGTCCCTGCTCAGAGATATTCTATGACCAGGGGGCAGAGCACTTTGACTCAGAAGAGGATGTGATGGGTGGCGAGGGGGATCGCTTCCTGGAGATTTGGAATCTGGTATTCATGCAGTATGAGAGGAGCAAAGACGGCACACTGACACCACTGCCCAAACCCAGTATCGATACCGGTATGGGTCTGGAGCG
>JALWVW010000211.1 GCA_027079365.1 Campylobacteraceae bacterium
ATCGAATGAATGCCAGAGGGCATAGCCTTTGAGGGCGAGCAAGATCTTGACTCCGGTGCGTGCTTTGACTTCGGAGAGTATCTGTAGGTTCCCCTCCAGCAGGTGTTCCTCCAGAAGCCAGCAGGGCGAGGGGAGTGTCTGGAGTATCTTTGGGGTGATGTGGGAGTGTCGTGAGGCGGTCGTCATAGGCTACTCTGCCAGCTTCATCCGTGCTAACAGTCCTGCCGTGGTACTGTAGCCCGTCTCGGTAAACTTGAGTTTTCCCTCGCTGTCATAGATGAAGGTAGTGGGATAGATTGAGATCTTGAATCTCTCTGCCCATTTTCCGCTGCTGTCGTTGAGCACAGGATAGGTGACACCTTTTTGCTGCAGCCACTGCTTGATATCTTCTTTGGTACCGCTGTTGACCGCAATGGTCAAGACGCGATAGTGTTTGGAGACAGACTCAATATTGGATGCCTCCTGTGCACATACGGGGCACCAGGTACCCCAGAAGTTGATCAGTAGTGGCTTGGGTGTCTTGGTTTTGCTGTCAAAGAGAGAGCCATCGATCAGTGTGCTTTTGATGTGGGGAAGGGTATCGCTGTCTAGTTTGGGTGCGCGCCAGTAGTTGAGTGCAGTACTGACCAGAAACAAGAGTAGTGCAAAGATCACTGCCTCCCGAAGCAGGCGCTTGGGTGTCCATGGTTTTTTGGCCTGGGACATACCTAGTCCAGTACGGAGTAGACAGGTGCCTGGATACCTTCTCTACCATTGAGGAAAGCAAGCTCCATGATAAAGCAGGCCTCCACACAGGTCGCGCCGACATTTTCGATGAGCCTGGAGGCTGCGACCGCTGTACCACCAGTGGCGATCAGATCATCGATCAGCAGGACTCTGGAGGAGCGACCATCTGGCTGACAGCCATTGTGACCGAAGGCATCGATATGGATCTCTACCTCGTCAAAGCCATACTCCAGTGAGTACTTTTCCGAGACAGTAGTGTAGGGGAGTTTGCCTTTTTTTCGCACTGGCACGAAGCCTACGCCGAGCCTGTCTGCCAGTACCGCACCAAAGATAAAGCCCCTGGCATCGATCCCGGCCACATAATCCAGCGTATAGTCGCTGTAGCGTGCCTCCAGATGATCCATGAGGAGCCTGAAGGCCTTGGAGTCACCCAGAAGTGTGGTAATGTCTTTGAACTGGATACCCGGCTTGGGAAAGTCTGGGATCGTGCGTATGCTGTCTAGTATCTGCTGTTTGGTCTCTGCGTCCAATGTTTTCATGAGTAATTCCCTAGAAATAGTGTTGAAGTATCATAGCATAGGTTGGCTTTTTGTTGCTATTGTGGTGATAGGGCAGTAGAAAATTACCCCTCATTTGTATACTCCCCCTCGTTCCCACATTGCACATGGGAACACACCTTAACCAGAGGGAAGAAGTACCCTGGGATGCATACTCCAACCCAAACTACCAAAAACGCTCAATCTCCAACAACCCATCAATCCCCTCATAATCTCTAGCACTAGAGTATCTCCAATGTGACGCCTCATCTACATACCCACGCTTGACAGGGTTATGATGGATATACTTAATCTTGCTTATCATCATCGCATCTGTTTGCATGAGTTTTGGCTGTATGCCTTCTTGCCAAAGCTGATACTCTCTGTCTGTTTTGTGGGATTTTTTGTAGAAAGCAAGTTGCTCTAGTATGGTTTTTACATTTTCTCTTTGTAAAAGCTTGATGAGTTGTCTAGCAGTGTGTCTTTTAAATTTTGCCATACTTTTACCTATATCATCACTTTGAGCTACAATGTGGATGTGATTTTCAAGTATCACATAGGCATAGAGTTTTAGGTTATCAGTTTTTTGTAGGTATTTAAAGCTTTAAAGCAGTATCTCTACACTTTCTTTTCTTGTGAAAAGTGGTATCCAGTTGAGTACCGTACAGGTAATAAAATGAGGATGTGTTGGTTCATATATTTTGTATCTACTTCTACCCATAGTTTTATTCTTTTTCTTGTATTATAGTTGAATAAAGTGCAGGAGTGTAAAAATATGGCATATTGTCATTTAATTTCTAATTGCAGTATGCATTCCCACGTGCAACGTGGGAACGAGGATAAATACTTTTAAGAATTAAAAACTTGATTGAGTAAAATCGCTTATTCATCAAGTCAACCGTTAGTTAGTGGCAGATAATAATAATTTTAGGATAGTAATAAATGGATATTGAAAATTGGATACTTTTTTGTACTACCTGCTTAATCGCTTCTATGACTCCGGGTCCAAGTATTGTGGCTGTTATCAAAGAGAGTTCTTCAAAGGGACTCAAGCGAACTATGCCGATGATCATTGGAGTATTAGCAGGTTTACTTTTTCTCGCAATTTTAGCAGGATTTGGATTGAGTGTCGCATTGGAAAAGTCTCAAGTTTTGTTTACAGCACTTCGTTATATCGGAGGTTCTTATCTTTTCTATTTGGGGATTCAAGCGTTTTTCTTTTCATCTGAAATAGAGGAATCTGATGATAATTCGCAGAGTCATGGCTCACTTTTTCTTAAAGGGCTTGGCTTGACTCTCACAAATCCTAAAGCTCTCGCCTATTTTTCGGCTCTTTTCATACCGTTTATTAATGAGAATGGCAGTTTTATTCTCCAACTCTCAATTCTTGTTTTAACTATGATAGGATGCTCAATAATAGCGTTGCTCTTTTATGGGATTATTAGTGAAAAGGCAAATGGATTCATACGAAACTATTCAAAGGCATTCAATAGAATGACAGGTTCAGCTTTTATGGGATTCTCAATATTGATATTTACTAAGGACTATAAATAACACTAACAAATCGCTAAACTCGGATTGCCAAAAGCCGTGCCGCTTCGCTCTGCAACTTTCGGCAACCGGTTAGCTTAATCGTTATATACCTTGCAATACAGGTTTAAAACTCAAATCCTCCGCCGTGTCCTTTGCTCATGCTCTCATAGACGGCTTTGACATAGGCATCTCTCTGTGGGCAGTCAAATATCTCAGGGCAGCTGAGGCAGCTCTTGAGTGCATGCTCCTGTTGGCACTGTCGGAGTGCTTCAAGCTTCTGATCCAGTGCCTGTTCCCACTGGTCTTTGGCTGGTGATTGGACTGAGGGGAGCTGTGCGCTTTCCATTAGGCGACCCCATACGCCTCTTTGAGCTTGGCAATCTCATAGCGTGATCCAAAAAAGCAGGGAGTGCGGGCATGGGGATGGGTAACGGTCAGCTCCAATAATGGTCGTCCCTTTTCATCGATTGCTTCTCCTCCGGCTGCTTCAAAGATCAGCGCAAAAGGGAGTACCTCGAAAAGTACCCTGAGTTTGCCATTGGGGTTGTCCGTGGTGCTAGGGTAGCTGAATAGCCCGCCACCTTTGACCAGTATCTGATGCAGGTCAGGTACCATACCGCCACTGTAGCGCAATCTGTAGCCATCAGCAAAAAGCCCGTGGATAAATGCCATATGCTTATCCTGCCAGTGCTTCTGGGAGCCACCGGAGGCGTTAAGTCTTCCTTTTTCTTCCAGAACGATGGGATGAAACTCCTGATAGGCACCGTTGATGTAACGGTAGCGGATGGGTTTCTCTCCGCGCACGACAGTGACGATCTCGATACGCGGCCCAAAGACAATATAGGAGGCACCGGCAAGATTTTTGCCGCTGGGCTCTCCGTCATAGATGGCAAAGATAGAGCCTACTGCCAGATTGGCATCCACAATACTCGATCCGTCAAGTGGATCATAGCAGAGCGTATAGTCACCTTTCCCTGCACAGTGCATGACCTCCTCTTTCTCTTCGGATATGAGGGCACAGATCTCGGGGTTGTCCCTGAAGGCTTTTTCGATGAGCAAGTCACAGGCAATATCCAGTTTGAGCTGTTGGTCCCCTGTGGCATTGGTCTCGTCAACATAGCCAGTATCTTCATTGACAATCAGTGTGTCGATCTCCAATGCTACTTCTTTAATCGTTTCAAATATTTTCTGCATGTTTATTCTATCTCCATTGCGTGTATATCTATCCATTCAATTATAGCACTTGTATCATTTAGGTCAAGTATGGCAATCTCCTCACTGATCTGATAGTGCGTCAGGTCAATGCTCTCATCGACGGCTATAGCCTGAAGTACCTCCAGATACCCCTCTTCTATAGTATCTCTGAAAATTCCAAGCCGTGGTAGCGGCAGGGTCTTGAGCCCCTCTACCATAAGAAGGTCAAACTCTCCGAACATCGCCGCAATGTGTGAGATTTCTCTGCTTTGATGTGTCATCATAGTGGTTCTGGTGGGTGATACCACGGCCACATCAGCACCTGTTTTGAAAAACCTGTCACTGTCTTTGCCCTCTGTATCAAAGCATGCCTTGTCTGAAGGGTCATGCTTGACGATAGCTACTTTTCTCGCAGGGATGAGTTTTTGGGCTATCTTTTCTATGAGCGTGGTCTTTCCGCTGCCGGATGGCCCGGTAAATGCAATGGCTTTTCTGGACATGCGTGCCTCCTATTTTCTGAATTTGTCTGTTTTGGACGGTAGATGCAGGGTAGAGAGCAGGTCAACCATCCGCAGGGGAATACCCAGCTTGTTGATATAGATGACATAATTGGTCAGCACATGTTTACCATAGCGTCTCGCCTGGGGGTTGGGAAGCCTCTCGATACTCAGATAGGGCTCATAGCCTCCACTGCGGGCAAAGAGATGCTTTTTTTTGAGTATGCGTCTGGTGAAACCGATCCCTGCATTGTAAGCATAGGCGATGTAGAGGGGGTGTTGCAGCCACTTTGTCAGGTAATTCATATGCTCATTGGCATAGATGAGAGAGGTTTTGGGGTCAAACATATCATCATAGTCGATAGACTCTTTGCGCTGTTTTGCCAGATGGTTGACAAGAAAGGGCATGATCTGCATCAGACCCAGGGCGTAGGAGCTGGAGACCGACCCAGGAATAAAACGGCTCTCCTGTCGGGCGATAGCATACATGATCGCCTGTCTGGTTTTGGGAAGTTTCTTTAGTAATTTCCT
>JALWVW010000212.1 GCA_027079365.1 Campylobacteraceae bacterium
TTATGTTGATAGCACTACTCTCTCTTTCCGGGTGTGCGTCCAAGGCACTGTTTGAAGAGAGCCACATAGTCCAGGCACAGGAAGCACGCAATACCCAGCAGCAACCCCATGTCTATCGCAATGCCCGTTTCGAATACCGAATCGCTCCACATGACCGTGTTCAGATCACTGTCTTCAACCACCCCGAACTCAGCACTGCCTCTGCCGAGGGCATGAACAGCGCCAACGGTATTTTGGTTGACAGTGCAGGGAGAATCCATCTCGCTCTCATAGGTTCCGTACATATCGGAGGGCTCACGCAGCCTCGTGCTGCCAGGAAGATCCAGTCTCTCTACGGGCACTATCTCAAAAAGTCCAGCGTACAGCTTGAGGTCCTCAACAAGCGTGCCTTTGTCGCAGGAGAGGTCAAAAACCCCGGCGTGGTCAAGCTCCCCAATGAGCAGACCGCACTGCTGCAGGCGATCACCGAAGTAGGTGGATTTACAGATGCCGCCGACAAAGAGCGGATCTTTCTCATACGCAAATCCGGCAGGGGGAGCCGTGTAGCAATCATCGACTTGACCAACCCTGCCTCTTTGAGCCATGCCACCATGATGATCCGACCCAACGACATACTCTATGTTACCCCATCCAAGATGAAATCCATTGCCCTACCGGCAGCTTCCATCTTCAAGCTCGTAGCAGATGCACTACTGCCATTTGTCAGATACCAAGACCTCACAAACTAAGAGAGAATTATGCCAAACCACTATACCACACCCAACAACCCCATGATAGAAGAGGATGAGATCGACCTAAGAGAGCTCTTCCGCACGATCGGCCGATACAAATGGTCGATCTTTTTCCTGACACTGATCATCACACTGATCACTGCAGCAGTCGCCTACCGCATGCCCAAGTATTACAAGACCACGACAGTGATAGAGGTTAAGCCCAAAGCAGGAGATAGAGGAGGTTTCTCGCTCGGAGGTGCAGGTGCACTTCTGGGTCTTGGCGGGAGTGGTGGGGGCAGCAGCACTGAGAAAGATGCTGCCCTGCTCTCTATGTACCGCACTAGCGACAAGGTACTCGACAAGATCAGCTATGCTGCCCAGTTCTACCGCTATGGGAAGTTTCGTTATACCGAAATACCCGAAAACAACTGCTCCATCACGATCAAGGATCTCAAGATACATGATTACAAAAAGTACGGCATGGAGATACGGCTAGAGCCGACCAGCAGCAACCAGTTCAAACTTCTCATGCCTGGAAGGATTAGTGATACACTGCTAGGAGAGTTTGCCTACGATACGCCTATCCATACAGCATACTTTGACCTCACCATTCACAAAAATGCCAAGGGAGCACTCCCAGACAAAATCCTCCTCAATGCAGACAAGCATTATGTCTTTGGCAAGATCATCTCCAAAAATCTCTCTGCAAGCATAGATAAAATCAACCCTTTTATCACGGTCTCCTATCTGGACACACTCCCCCGGAGAGCAGAGCGTTATGTCCAGAGAGTGATCAATGCTTATATCAAGCTCTCCGTCGGATTTGAGATCGAAGATGCCGACATCACCCTCCGCATGCTCAACAAGCAGATCGCAGAGATCGAAGCCAAAGTCAAAAGCGATGCAGGAAAAATGGAGAGATTCAAAGCAGACAAAAAGATTTTATCTCCCAATATACAAGCACAAGTCACTATCAGGGGGCGAGAAAAAACAGAAGACAAACTTATCCAGATTAACTACCAGCTTGACCTTCTCAAACAGCTGATTCATTTTGTCAAAACCCACAAAAATATTGACTCTATCGCCCCCACGCTGACAGAGCTCAAAGATGATCCCACTATCGCACTGATCACCAAACTTCAAGCACTTCAACTAGAAGCCACCAGCCTCTCTCAGGAGTTCAAACCCGCCTACCCCAAGCTCAAGAGTCTACGAAGCCAGATACGCAGCATCAAGTCCAAGATCCGCTCCAATCTGGCCAATCTCCAAAAGACCCTCCAGGCGAGAGCCAGGTCTCTGAAAAAAATCCAAAAGACCTACAGCAGAAAGCTCCAGGAAGCACCTACGGCAGAACGAGAGATGACAGACCTGCTTAGGGAGTACAAATACAATGAAAAACTCTATGCCTACCTCCTCCAAAAACGCTCCACTGCTGAGATCAAAAAAGCAGAAGCCATCAGCCGCTTCCGCACGATCGAGCCTATCTATACCAATCCGGCACCCGCCAAGCCCAAAAAAGCACTCATAGTCATCGTAGGCTTCATCACAGCATTGATGCTCTCTATCTTTTTGGCATTTTTCAGAGAGTTTTTGCGCAAAGAGAACTGATTATCAAGTTGGGCTCATTGCCTAAAGATGCTTATGTCTAGACCCCTGATCACACGATAGTGTGTATCATTGGCTGTAATGAGGGTTAGGCCGTGTTGTGTTGCTGTTGCGCCTATGAGTGCATCGGCAAGCTGCATAGAGTGGCTTAGAAAATACTCTTCTACATAAAAAAGCGCCCTCGCTGAAATCTCTTCGCTTATATATAGCGTTTTGACACCCCAGTTTTTTAGTGTGTTTTGTAGTGTTTTCAACTCATTTTTGTTTCTCATACCCTGTGCCAATTCCATATAGGTGACTGAAGAGATACAGAAGTAATCCAAAGCATGTATGAGATCGTAAGCATTTTGATTGCCACGAAGATACCATATCAATACATCCGTATCGACCAAGTTCTTATGTATCAAGATTTCTGCCTTTTCTCAACTCTCTTACATAGCGATCAACATCATCATCCCTATCTCTCCAAATACCAAAAATCTCATCACTTTTGTCCTTGTTTGCCTGACTCCCTTCAAAAGGAATAAGTCTTGCTTTGGGCTTATTTCTATAAGTGATAATAATCTCTTCTTTTTTACTCAGGACATCAAAAAGCATAGATATTTTAAACCTCAAATCTTTTGCAGTCACTACCATAAAATATCCTTTCAAGTTTATACTTCAATTATATACTTTATGCATTAAAAAGTGCTTAATTGGTCTGATGGTTAAATTCCGGTACTATTTCTTTAAGTATCTTTAGTGTATCTTCGCTGCTGACGAGGCGATCTATATCTCTTTGGAGCTGCAAGATATCATAAGGAGTGGGTGCCGCCACAGTGATAGAGTCATACTCTGTGTGCATGTCGCTGTCATCGATCAGTAGCTCTTCATAGAGTTTCTCACCTGGACGCAGTCCTGTAAACTTGATCTCTATATCATCACGCCCACTCAGCTGTATCATCCTATTTGCCAGATCTACGATCCTGATAGGGTCTCCCATATCCAGGATAAAGATCTCGCCACCCTTGCCTATGGCACCTGCCTGCAGCACCAGCTCACAAGCTTCAGGAATAAGCATAAAGTACCGGGTGATCTCCGGATCTGTCACGGTGATGTTTTGCCCTTTGGCTATCTGGCTTTTAAATTTGGGGATGACCGATCCGCTGCTGCCCAGTACATTGCCAAACCGTACACCTACGATCTCCGTACCGTTGCTCTGTACATTTTGCGCATAGAGCTCACAGATGCGTTTGGTCGTTCCCATCACATTGGTAGGGCGCACTGCCTTGTCCGTAGAGATGAGGATAAACTTCTCTACGCTATGCGCTATCGCCAGATCGATACAGTTCTTGGTTCCAATGACATTGTTAAGGATCGCCTCCTTGACATTCTCTTCTACTAGAGGGACATGCTTGTACGCAGCTGCATGTATAACGATCTCCGGCTGATACAGGGAAAATGTCTGCTCCAGTTGGTGTTTGTTGACCACCGATTGCATAACACAAGCAATTTCTACTTTTTCTCCTACTTCCTGTTCTATCTGGTATAGATTGTACTCGCTATGATCCAGCAGTATCAGCTTTTTCGCACCAAACTTCACACACTGCCTGACGATCTCACTTCCTATACTCCCGCCCGCCCCTGTGATTAGGATAGTCTTGCTTGTGAGAAAGGCGGAGATCATTTCCTTGTCCAGATCCTGAGGATGTCTGGCGAGCAGATCTTCTACCGAGATATCCTTGAGTTGTGTCGAGAAGGGTTTGTCTCTTAGGATCTCATCCAGAGCCGGAAGTACGCGTATCTCATCAAAATAGGGATGAAGCCGCTCATAGACCTCCTGGATACGCTTGGCAGGAGCAGAAGGCATAGCGATCACCAGCAAGTCGAGTTTCTCTTTCTGAAGATACTTTTTGAGCTCTTCCTTGGAGATGATCTTCACCCCATCGATACTACGCCTATGCAGTATCTCAGAGTCATCTACGAAACACTTGACACGATATGCACTGTCACGAAACTCCTCTTCCAGCTTCAGTCCCGCCTTGCCTGCCCCATAGATAACGACCTCTTTGCTTTTGATCTCCCTGCCTCTGTTCATGTAGTAGTAGTATCCATACATCAGAAGGTTGATACAGAAAAGATAGATAAAAAGCTCAGAAATGAAAAAAGAGACTGAGAGCATACTGTAAAAAAATGGCATATAGAGGGCAAATGCTGCCAGATATACAACACTCTTGATCAAAAAAGTCTTCTGCGTCGCCTTGCTCCATGAGAGAGAATAATCCTTGAAGATCAATACAGAGGCAGCTAACCGTACAGCGATGACAACCGAAACTACCATGAATGTAAATGTTTCATGAAAGATCCAAAATGTCCAGGCAAAGGTTATTAGACTCAGGATGGCAATGACAAGAAAGTTAAGGAGACGTTTATCTAAGTTCATGGCTTATTATATCACTTTTACGGTTTGCAATATGAGCTTAAAATCATTTTTAAAAGAAATTGTATCTATATATTGATTATAGAGTTCTATTTTCTGAGGTAGAATGATATCAATATACGCTTTTTCCTTGTCCTCATATTGCTCCATAATTGTTTCTTCATCCCTAAACTCAATAGCAGCATTATCTGTAATCCCCGGTTTGACGCTCAAAATCTTCTGATAGGCATCTCTTTTTTGTGCCACAAATTTCATAACTTCAGGGCGAGGGCCAACCA
>JALWVW010000213.1 GCA_027079365.1 Campylobacteraceae bacterium
TGGAAAGAGCGTAGCACTCAAAACCAAGGAAGCCAAACTGCTGGCGTACTTTCTCTCTCATCCCAATACTGCTTTGAGTTATGAGGCGATCTATGCTGCGCTGTGGGAGTATGATGAAGAGCCAAACTCTGCCAGCTTGCGTACCTATGTCCACACACTCAGACAGCACTTGGGCAAAGAGAGGATAGAGACGATCAAAAACAGTGGGTACCGCTATGTCCAGTGATCAGATGAGCCGTAGTGAGAGGAGAAGTCTGTATCGTTTTATGACGATCTATGCGCTCTCTACGCTGCTTCTGTTTGGTATCGGAGCGGTGATCTTCTATCAGTTTGAGGTCTACCAGATGCAGGAAAATGAGAGAAGGGCGATCAAGCGCGACAGTGAAAGGATCATACCGATTATCAAGGAAGCTGATCTGGAGAAGATGCAGCAATTACAAGCGTTGAAAGTGGCTGTCTATAACGGCAAAAAAGAGTATCTTTTTGGTACCTTCAAGCCTGCCAGTGTACAGTGGGATCGCAACTTTGTGCTCAGAGGCGACACACTGCGGCACAGCAGGGTCATCCCTCCTCCCCATCGCAAACATACCGCCTATATGGTGATAGAGCGAAAGGTAGACACCTCTGCACTCTCTGCATTGCGGCAGACGATCCTCTATGCGTCACTGCTGGCGCTGCTTGTTGTGTTGGGGCTTGGGTATTTTCTGGGTAGGTTGTTTATCGCACCGATGCGGGAGAGTATCAAGAAGCTCAATCTCTTCGTCCAAGACACCACCCATGAGCTCAACACTCCCATCAGTACGATCCTGACCAATATCGAGATGCTGGAGATCCTGGGAAAATGCGAGAAGAGCGAGGAGCTGGAGCGCATCGAGATCGCTTCCAAGACACTCAGCCGCATCTACGAGGATCTCAGCTATCTCAAGCTCAACGAATCCTACCAGCGCAGGGTAGAACCAGTAGATATCTCCCTACTACTCGAAGAGCGCCTGACCTACTTCTCCTCACTGGTACACGCCAAAGGACTCCGACTCAGCACCGAGATCACCCCTCACATCATCCAGGAGATCGACCGCACAGATGCCACACGCCTCTACGACAATCTCCTCTCCAATGCTATCAAATACAGCAACAAAGGCGGTGAGATCTCCCTCTCCCTGACTGCCGAGGGCTTCCTCCTCAAGGATACCGGCAGAGGGATGGACCCCAAGACACTGGCAAAGGTCTTTGAACGCTTTGAGCGGGGTGATGCGAGCGAAGGCGGCTTCGGGATAGGGCTAGATATCGTCTCAGGCATCGTCCGCCACTACGGATACCGCATAGAGATGGATT
>JALWVW010000214.1 GCA_027079365.1 Campylobacteraceae bacterium
CAATATTGGCACAGGCAGAGAGATGTTGGAGCAGGCGATGTCCCGTCTGGATCTTGCCGTCAAAGAGAGAAGAGCATAGGAGCATTGAGCATAGTATGATGAAAATAATAATGGTACTGTCTCTCCTTTTTGGCCTACTTCATGCTTCTATGGGCGAGACAATCAGGAAGATGGTGGATAAAAACGGTATCAAGCCGAGTCAGGTCAGTATCGTGGTCAGAAGTGTCAAATCAGGCAATATACTCAGCAGTCTCAACCCTGATACGGTGCGCAAGCCAGCCTCGGTCATGAAGGTGTTGACTACCTATAGTGCCCTACTAGAGTTGGGCACACATTATCGCTGGCCTACCAAGTTTTATTACCATGGCAGTTACAAAAAGGGAACTATTGATGGAGACCTGATCGTCAAAGGCTATGGTGATCCCACGCTCTCTGTCAAAGATATCCCCAGTATCGTGCGTAGACTCAAGGCGCTTGGCATTAAAAGTATCAGTGGAGATATTGTGATAGACAGAAGTTTCTTTGATGTGCCAGACCGTGTGAGCTCCGGTTTTGATAGCCACCGTTTTAGTGAATATAATGCTATGCCCGATGCACTCATGTTTGATGACCACCTTAGTACGGTCATTGTGCAACCAAAAAGGGGAAAGATAGAGGCCTACAAGGCGATACGGGATCGTAGTTATACGCTGGTAAACAACATGAGACCCACAAGCAAAAGCTGTGCAGGCAACAGAAGCTGGCCGCGTATACTGGTAAACACAGAGGGAGTATTGCCACGCGTGACACTCTCTGGTACGATGTCGCTCAAGTGCAGACCAAGGTATATCAAGAAGCTGGTGACCCATGCCTACCAGAGTTTTTACTATGCTTTGCGTGCAGAGATGATAGGAGAGGGAATCGCTTTTCATGGTACACTGCAACGGGCAAAGATGCCTGAGGGTGCCAGAGCACTCTTTACGCACTACGCCAGACCATTGATTGATATCGTTGCCAAGACCAATAAAAAGAGCAATAATCTCTATGCCAGACATCTGCTACTATTGCTGGGCGCTAAGCGCTTCGGGGCGCCCACAACAGAGCACAAGGGAAGAGAGGCGGTATCTGAGATACTGAGTAGTGTAGGCCTCAAGGTTGACAGTATACATTTGGATAACGGATGTGGACTTTCTCGTGAATCCCGTATTACAGCCAGAGCACTTTCTGAGGTGCTGCAAAGCGCCAACAAGCGCTATGGCGCACAATGGAGAGGGGTACTTTCGATTGCCGGCGTAGACGGCACGATCAAAAGGCGTTTTAGGCACAGTGTTGCCAAGGGTCGGG
>JALWVW010000215.1 GCA_027079365.1 Campylobacteraceae bacterium
CCCGACCCTTGGCAACACTGTGCCTAAAACGCCTTTTGATCGTGCCGTCTACGCCGGCAATCGAAAGTACCCCTCTCCATTGTGCGCCATAGCGCTTGTTGGCGCTTTGCAGCACCTCAGAAAGTGCCCTGGCTGTAATGCGCGACTCTCGAGAAAGTCCACATCCGTTATCCAAATGTATACTGTCAACCTTGAGGCCTACACTACCCAGTATCTCAGATACCGCCTCTCTTCCTTTGTGCTCTGTTGTGGGCGCCCCGAAGCGCTTAGCGCCCAGCAATAGTAGCAGATGCCTGGCATAGAGATTATTGCTCTTTTTATTGGTCTTGGCAACGATATCAATCAATGGTCTGGCATAGTGCGTAAAGAGTGCTCTGGCGCCCTCAGGCATCTTTGCCCGTCGCAGTGTACCATGAAAAGTGATTCCCTCTCCTATCATCTCTGCATGCAAAGCATAGTAAAAACTCTGATAGGCATGGGTCACCAGCTTCTTGATATGCCTTGGTCTGCACTTGAGCGACATCGTACCAGAGAGTGTCACGCGTGGCAATGCTCCCTCTGTGTTTACCAGTATACGCGGCCAGCTTCTGTTGCCTGCACAGCTTTTGCTTGTGGGTTTCATGTTGTTTACCAGCGTATAACTACGATCCAGTATCGCCTTGTAGACCTCTATCTTTCCCCTTTTTGGTTGTACAATGACCGTACTAAGGTGGTCATCAAACATGAGTGCATCGGGCATAGCATTATATTCACTAAAACGGTGGCTATCAAAACCAGAGCTCACGCGGTCTGGCACATCAAAGAAACTTCTGTCTATCACAATATCTCCACTGATACTTTTAATGCCAAGCGCCTTGAGTCTACGCACGATACTGGGGATATCTTTGGCAGAGAGCGTGGGATCACCATAGCCTTTGACGATCAGGTCTCCATCAATAGTTCCCTTTTTGTAACTGCCATGGTAATAGAACTTGGTAGGCCAGCGATAATGTGTGCCCAACTCTAGTAGGGCACTATAGGTAGTCAACACCTTCATGACTGAGGCTGGCTTGCGCATTGTATCAGGGTTGAGACTGCTGAGTATATTGCCTGATTTGACACTTCTGACTACGATACTGACCTGACTCGGCTTGATACCGTTTTTATCCACCATCTTTCTGATTGTCTCGCCCATAGAAGCATGAAGTAGGCCAAAGAGGAGAGACAGTACCATTATTATTTTCATCATACTATGCTCAATGCTCCTATGCTCTTCTCTCTTTGACGGCAAGATCCAGACGGGACATCGCCTGCTCCAACATCTCTCTGCCTGTGCCAATATTG
>JALWVW010000216.1 GCA_027079365.1 Campylobacteraceae bacterium
AAAGGAAACATAGCATGATACCTACAGCACTCAGCATCGCTGGCTCAGACCCTTCAGGTGGCGCTGGCATCCAAGCCGATCTCAAGACCTTTTCTGCCCATGGCGTCTATGGCATGTCCGCTATCACGGCACTGACCGTGCAGAACACCCAAGGCGTGAGCGGGATACAGCTGCTGCCGGCAGATTTTGTAGCGGCGCAGATCGATGCACTCTTCGAGGATATTCGTATCGGTGCGATCAAGATCGGTATGATAGCCAATGCCCAGATCGCTCAGGCCGTAGCATCCTCCCTCAAAAATAAGCCAAAAAACCCCATCATCCTGGATCCTGTCATGATAGCAAAGGGAGGGCATGCACTACTGGAAGAGGATGCTATCACTGCCGTACAGACAGCGCTCCTCCCTCTGGCAGATATCCTCACCCCTAATCTGGAGGAAGCAGCCAGACTGCTGGATACTGACATCGCCTCTAGCAGAGCAGAGATGGAGATACAGGGCAAAGCGCTCTTGGCATATGGGCCCAAAGCTGTACTGATGAAGGGGGGGCACCTCGAGAGTGAGGAGAGTCCGGATCTGCTCATCACAGCACAGGGCTCACAATGGTACGACTCCCCTCGTATCGATACACAAAACACACACGGGACAGGCTGTACCCTCTCCTCTGCCATCGCTGCTCAGATCGCCAAAGGCCGCAGCTACGAAGAGGCTATTCAACATGCCAAAGCCTATGTCCATGCTGCCATCGCAGCAGCAGACAGCCTGCATATCGGCTCCGGCCACGGCCCTACACATCACTTCCATGCACTATGGGAAACAGCATCAAACTAACAAAACCAAAGGACAACACGATGAAACTTAAAACACTTTTACTGGCAACGCTACTCAGTCTCTCCTCGCACGCAGGAGACAAAATGACACTGATCTTGGACTGGTTTGTCAATCCAGACCATGGGCCCATCATTATCGCCAAAGAGAAAGGCTTTTTCGCAGAGGCAGGACTGGAAGTAAATATTGTCGCGCCTGCTGACCCTTCAGACCCTCCAAAAATGGTCGCTGCCGGCAAAGCAGACCTCGCTGTCTCCTACCAACCTCAACTACATATGCAGGTAGCCGAAGGGATGCCTCTGGTACGCGTAGGTACATTGGTGGGCACACCCCTAAACTGCCTATTGACACTCAAGAAGGGCTCTATCCAAAAGATCGCAGACCTCAAAGGAAAAAAGGTAGGCTTCTCTGTCGCGGGTGTCGATGAAGCGGTACTCAAAAAGATGCTCAACCACAACGGACTCAAGATGAGTGACATCACACTGGTCAATGTCA
>JALWVW010000217.1:0-1775 GCA_027079365.1 Campylobacteraceae bacterium
TGGCGGCAGATGATGAGGTGGAATTGATCGCTGCATTGTACGATGAGGCACGCAGGCTGCCTACCTATACCTTTTTACAGGGGAGTATCGGCAAAAGTTATGCTTTTGAGACAGCAGAGCGCTATGGTATCTCTCCTTTGGTGATAGAGCAGGCGAAGCAGCTGTATGGAGAGGACAAAGAGAAGCTGGGAGAGTTGATAGAGAAGTCCACAGCTTTGGAACAGGAGATGCGGTGCAAGATACAGACAGTAGAAGCACAGGAGCAGAAGCTGCAAAAAAAGCAAACACATCTGGAGCAGCTCGAAGAGAAGATGCAGGAGGAGCAGCGCAAAGTACTGGCAACACTGGAGAACAGATATAATGCTGCGACCAAGAGAGCCCAGAAGGCACTCAAGACAAAAGCCTCACCTGATGCCAGGAGACTGCTCAACGAGGCACACAAGCATAAGCAAAAAGCCAAAAAAGAGCCGGAGCCTACTGCTGTGGCAGTGCAGGTTGGGGACAGGGTCAAGTATCGCTCTCATCGTGGGGAAATACTCTCACTCCGAGCCAAAGAAGCGACAATCATCGTGGATGGACTCAAGATGCGCGTGCCGCTCTCTTCACTCAAAAAGAGTACAGACCCTTTACCAAAGATCAAGCCAGCACCACCCAAGGCTAGCAGTACCGTAGAGAAAAATGGTGCTTCCCTCTCTATCAAACTTCTGGGCATGTATGGAGATGAAGCCATAGACAAGGTGGACAAATTTCTCTCTGATGCACTGGTAAACGGACTCAATGAGGTAGAGATCATTCATGGTACCGGCAGTGGCATTCTCGCCAAGTTGGTTACAGAGTATTTGCAGCAGCATCCTAAGATACAGAAGTTTTACAGGGTACCGGGAAATTTAGGTGCAACGATCGTTGAGCTATAAAAGAGCCCTGCAGTAAAAGTTTTGGCATAATTGGATATAATTGCCTCAAAATATTTTAAGCAGGAAAATAAGGAGACTATAGTGAGTCTAAAAGATCAGGCAGGCTTTGTCAAAGAGGCTTTGAGTGGCGATGAAAAGATACTGGAAAGTGCCTTTAAGCTGGAAAAACTTTACAAAAAACATAAATTCAAACTCTGGGGAGTTATTATTGCTCTGGTACTTTTCTTTGGAGGAAGGGCAGGTATGGCTGCTTATCAAAACAGCCAGCTACACCAGGCCAATGAGGCACTTCTCACACTCCAGAAACAGCCGGACGATGCAGAAGCGCGCAAGATACTTCAGGAGAAAAATCCTAAACTTTATGCACTGTATGCCTATATGCAAGCTGTAGAGAAACAGCAGAGTGATGTGTTACAAACTTTGAGCAGCAGCAGCGATGCCCTGATTGAAGATGTTAGCAAATACCATGCAGCAGTATTGGATGATAAAGTAGTGGATTCTGTCTACTATCAGGAGCTGGCCTTGGTGGAAGAGGCCTTTGAAGCGTTGAAGCAGGGCAAAAAAGAGATCGCAAAACAGAAATTGTCACTGGTGGCAGAAAACTCTCCTGTAGCCAGTATCGCAAGGCTTCTCAAACACTATACGATCAAGACCAAATAGGTACACCCAGCTCTTGATGCACAATGAGCTGCTTGTTGCATTTGAAGAGCATGTCGGTGTGACCAAAGCACTGGACAAGGGTACTGTCTCCTCTTATCTCTCTGATCTCAGACAGTTTGAGGCACAGCTGGACAAACCGCTTCTCTCTGTTGAGAGTGAAGACCTGCTTGCATTTCTTGCTACTTTTGATAACAAGCGCAC
>JALWVW010000217.1:1875-4911 GCA_027079365.1 Campylobacteraceae bacterium
TACAGGAGCTTTTGGGTCATAGCTCGCTGATCACTACGCAGATCTATACCCATATCGAAAAACGGGCACTACAAGAGACGGTGACCCGCTATCATCCATTAGGGGAGAAACTGTGAAATCTGTGGTAGAGCACTTTGGCAAAAAGAAACATTTATTTCGCTCTTTGGTGCCTATAGATCTTAAAAAGCTCGGTACGCGAAAGAGGATTCTGTTCTACCTTGGTGTGGATATGCAGGAGTACTATACTGCGATTCTTGTTGTTCGTAAAAAAAGCCGCATTCTTAGAAAAGAGGCTGAAACATTTTTGGAGTTGCATCATAGACTCGAAGAGGAGATGCAGAGCAAAATCAAGAAGAAGTATCTGCTGCTTGAGGCACCAATATGTTCAAAGGCAAAAGCATTTCTAGAAGAGGAAGGGTGGCGTGTTGAGGTGTTGTAGGAGATAGTGAGAAAAAGGCTTATGCCTTTTTACTCTTGCGATACTCAAGAATCATCTTGAGGGCTTCGTCTTTGAGAAGCAGTTTCTCTTTTTTGATTGTTTCGATCTCAACACCACTGAGGTGAAGTCTGCCTTCATCTGCATCTGTGGCCTTTTGGTCTAACTCATTGTGCTTCTCAAAAATCTTTGCAAAGTGTGCATTTTGTATTTTTAGGTCATGTATCTCATCTCTATATTCTGCTAACATGGTCTCTCCTATATGTAATTTGTATCCCTATTATAGCTTTTTTGCAGTTAGTATGAGGTGAATCTTCAAAGCAGATCTAGGGAATCAAGTTCTATATTCTGCATTGATCTTGACATATTCATAGCTTAGATCACAACCATAAGAGGTGTAGCTACCCTCTCCCAGTCCCAAATCACAGGATACCTTGAACTGCTCTTTTTTCATGATAGTATAGGCCTGCGCTTCTCGTTCTTTGTCCAGCTCCCTGAATGTGTCAGAGTATATAAGGAGATCATCATAGTGTATAGTCAGTTTGCGTTCATCGCAGCTGATACCGCTTGCACCGATCGTAGAGGCAATTCTTCCCCAGTTGGGATCTTCGCCGAATAAGGCTGTTTTTACCAGCAGCGAATTGCTGAGTGCCGTGCTTGCTTTTTGGGCCTCTGCATCACTTCTTGCGCCTTTGACCTCGAAGCTTACCAGCTTGTTGGCACCTTCGCCATCTTTGAGGATCATCATCGCCAGTTCGAACATGAGTCTGTTGAGCACTTCACTGAAAGCTGCTTTGTCATAGGTGCCACTCTGCTGATTGGAAAGGAGCATGGCGGTATCATTAGTAGAGGTATCTCCATCTACAGAGATACGATTAAAGGAGTGCTCTGCACCGTCCAAAAGCAGGGCATCCATATCGGACTTGGGGATAGTGGCATCAGTGATGATGAAGCAGAGCATAGTTGCCATAGAGGGGTTGATCATGCCTGCCCCCTTACAGATAGCTGCGATATGAAAGCACGCACCATCTCCAAGTTCGACTTTATAGGCAAGCTCTTTTTTAAACTGATCTGTGGTCATGATTGCTCTGGCAGCCTTGTCAGAATCAGTAGCAGTGAAATTAAGCATATCAAAGGCCGCGATAATCTTCTCAACAGGCAGGCGATACCCTATCACGCCGGTAGAGGACATGAGTGGGTTATGGATCTCTACCTTTGAAGAGAGTGCAGCCATGAGTGTGTCGATATCTTCTACTCCCTTTTCACCCGTCATGGCGTTGGCATTTTTGGCATTGATCAGGATAAAATCTGTCTGGAAGCCTTCTGGGTATCTCTGAAAATGTTTGATGGGTGCGGCTTGGAACTTGTTGGAGGTAAAAACAGCAGCGATATCACAGGGAGTCTCACTCCGTATAAAGGCTACATCTCCCTGTGTTTTGTCCGGTCGCATACCGACATTGGTAGCACCACAATAGAATCCGGGTACCGCTGCCAGGCCATTTTCTGCCGGAGTGATCTTATACATAGCCAAGCTCCTCTGGTTTTGTGTGCATTTTGATGATGCGCTTTGCCTTGCGTATCCCTTCACTGGTACCGATGATGATCAGTTTACTTTTAGGCATGATGATGGTATCTCCTTTGGGCATGGGGATGAATTGTCCCTCTTTGGGGGTGATACCAATAATGGTGACATTGGCAGCGGTACGCAGCTTGGCATCTTTGAGTTTTTTAAGTACGAGCCAGCTGACTTTAGAGACTTTTACCTCTTCCATGTCCAGCGGCGTGTCACTGCGATAGAGAAACTCTTCGAGCATATTTTCCATCTCGGGACGGATGGCGATCGCATTGATCCGCTTGGCCATAAGGTTGGTGGCGGTAACGGCACTGTCAGCACCAAGCTTTGAGAGTTTCTGGGCATCTTCATCATTCTTGGCATTGGAGATGATGAGGTATTTGTGTCTGCCTATTTCTTTCTCGTAGAGCCTTGCCGAAGCAACTACAGCAATATTGTCAGCGACATTGTCTGCCAAAGTAATCACCCCTTTTGCACTGGAAAGATATGATTTGAGAATACCCTCATCTGTATGGGGTTCAGCAGAGATAAAATAGGGGTAGTGGTATTTTTTTGCGATCTCCTCCATGTCTTCCCTGGGATCTACAACCACAAAGGGGATATGATTGGTTCTGAGCTGTTTGGTGACCTGTGCCGTAAATTCATTGTGATAACAGACTACGAAATGTTTTTTGAGTCTGGCGATCTCATAGAGCATTTTTCTCTCCTTGGCAGTTTTTTGGAATTCGCCTTTTTTGACGACTTCCGCGATAATACCCACAGCGATAGAGAAGACCACAAACCCCAGGATAATCAAAGTGATCGTAAATATTCTTCCCATATCAGAAATAGGTCGTATCTCTCCATATCCTACGGTGGTAAAAGTGATTCCGGTCTGATAGATAGCGTCCATGAGAGGGAAGTTGTCAATTGCCATATAGCCTATGGTGCCGATCAGCATGACCAAAATCGTGAGGATAAAAGGGAGTCTAAAGGGTGCTAAATGACCATAGAATTCATCATTGAGGGTAATATGTGGTTTGGGGGA
>JALWVW010000218.1 GCA_027079365.1 Campylobacteraceae bacterium
CATCCTTTTTGCTTCCACCAGTAAATCTGCCGCTCCACTGAAACCAGTCTCCATTGGCTTCTACAGCAAAATCTACAAGTAGCGGTATATTGTCTCTCTTGGCATCCTGTGCCCATTTTTTAAGCGCCGTATCAAACTTGCCATCAATGATATGCTTCATTGAATATTTTTTCTCTGCATGGCCTTGTATCTCATCACTGCGAGGCATAAGACGCACATAGGGTGTGGCACCACTTTGGGCTATGGCATGTATGGCTTCCTTGGGGTACTTGATACCATTATACCAGTTTTGAGAGAAGCAGGCCCAGGCGATCTTTTTGCCGCCAATCGTTTCAAAATCTTTGATCTTTTGCGTGCTGACATTGTTCTCACTGCCACCAAAGTCCGGGAAGGCACCAAAGTAGATCTGATCCCCCTGCGGTGCAGCCAACTTTGTCTTTTCGGCAGGTGTACCGCCGCCACAGGCTGTCAGTAGAAGCAGAGCTGCAGAAAGAACGATAGAGATAGTTTTCATCTGTATGCTTTGTTTTGGTATGGCATATTATAGCATAAGATGCATGCTCTTGATACAAAACAATGATCCGAAAAATGGGTTACGGTACAATACCGAAAAAAAGAGGATATCATGATACAAAACCAAAAACCTGTCACTGTACCCAATGCTACCGTGCCTTTCGCCAAAGGCACTATGGGAGAAATTCCTACCTATCTGTTCAGTACCGTCAAGGAAGGGCATCCGATGGTCAACGCCATGGCGGGACTGGCGATGCTGGAGGAGGGCGAGCAGCTGGTCATGATCAACCACTGTGCCCCTTCGGGCCTCTATCCCAAGATCTCTGCAGAGTTTGACTATAGTGACATGGATTTGCCTGACGGTACGACGCAGATCGTCTTTACCAAAAAACAGGCTGCTGCCAACACTACAGACTTCTCCGCAACAAGCTGTAGCGGCGGATGCGGATGAGAGATTAGGTGATCCTGATCTTGTCGCTACGCATCGATCTCCTGTAGCTTCTCCTCATACTGTGCCACAATCTCCTCATCCGCTTCAGTTGCGATCTCAAGCTTCTCAAACCATGCATCTATCTCCTGCTGTACGAGCCCTACCTCTTTGGAGTGCTCCATAATGGCATCATTGTCTCCCTTCTCAGAGGCTACCGCTAGAATATCGTTTTTCATAGCCATCTCTGCCTCCAGTTTCTCTATCTTTTCTTCGCAGGCTTTGATCTCTTTGGTGTAGGGCTTACGCACTTCATTGCGCTCTTTGGTAATTGTTTTGCGAAGCTGCTTGCGCTTTTTGTAGTCGAT
>JALWVW010000219.1 GCA_027079365.1 Campylobacteraceae bacterium
GAACAAGCGATTCAAGGCATTTCCTAAAAGTGTACAAAAAAAGATACTCTCCATCCCTGCCAATGAACTCTTCATCTACAATAGCACGCAACAGATACTCTCCATCATAGCTATGACTTTAGAGGTGGATGACCTTCAATACAGGATCACCAATACCCAATTCCTCACGATAGAGATCGTCAGAAAAAACAAACTCAATCTCGGCTATCTTCTCTCTAAACTTTCTCGTCTCAATATTGTCAATCTTAGTGTAGCAAAGCTTTTTGATGGACTGAAATACTTTAAGATCGACTTTAATGAAGTCATCAAGGAGGGTGAACTCCCACAACTGGAAAGGATTATTTTTGATTCCATTAACCCCAGTGCCCAGGTCAAACTGACCAAGCCAGAGATTAATCCAAACGAAATAGAGATAGACTGCGAGCACTCCAGAGAATATGGTGTCCTCAGACTTCGCACTAGAGATCAGCGAGGACTATTGGCATTTGTTACACACCTCTTCGATCAGCTTGAAATTGATATCGTTTCTACCAAGATCCACACCAGTAAATATCGAGTCAATGATCTTTTTTTAATCGAAAAAGATGGAAATTTTTGTCATAATACAGAAGAAATCATCAAAGAACTAACGGAGTAGTCATGTGTGGAATCGTAGGATATATTGGGAAAAAAGAGAAAAAAGAGATCCTTCTGGAAGGTCTACAGGAGCTTGAATACAGGGGCTATGACTCGGCAGGTATTGCTATTATCGAGAACGATACACTCAAGTACTTCAAGTCCATAGGCAAACTGGAAAACCTAAGAGAGAAAACCAAAGACTACACTTCAGAAGGGTTTGGTGTCTGTATCGGTCATACTCGGTGGGCAACCCATGGCAAACCAACTGAGCTCAATGCCCATCCCCATCTAGGGGCATACAGTTTTGTGATCCATAATGGTATTATCGAAAATTATCAGGAGATCAAAGACGAACTGTTGGCAGACGGGATACACTTCCTCAGCCAAACAGATACAGAGGCAATCGTACACTATTTCGAAAAAAAGTGTAAAAAAAATGGTCATGGCTTTGAGGCGTTTCAACATACGGTAGAGCGACTCCAGGGTGCCTATGCCACATTGCTCATCTCAGAGGCAGCTCCCGACACAATCTTCTTTGCCAAAAACGGCTCGCCTATGCTGATCGCTTTTGATGGTGATGATATTTATTTTGCCTCTTCGGACTCCCCTGTCATCGGGAGGGCTACAGAGGTATATTATCTAGAGGATGGGGAGTATGGCTATGCCAAGGCGGGAGAGGTGAAGCT
>JALWVW010000220.1 GCA_027079365.1 Campylobacteraceae bacterium
TGCCATCCCACACTTAGGACAAGTGCCTGGACCAATTTGCTGTATTTCAGGGTGCATAGGACAAGTGTACATCGCATCATTATCTTGTTCTTTTTTCATTCCAGCCGGAGGAACAGTAGCATATTCTAGTGGTGCACAGGAAGAACAATTTTCATCATGTTCATGCACTATATAGGCTTCAGGATTGTCTATAAACTTGCCTTGGCAATCTATAGAACAAAAATAATATTTTTTATGGTCATGTTCTGTATGAAAACTACTGTCAGAAGTGACATCCATGCCGCACACAATATCTTTGAGTGTTTTGCTCATGATAAATCCTTTTATCTTTTCTGGCTGCAGTATAGTCTGATACTGTGCATATACTGTGCATATCACCATTATCTATTTAGTCACCGTATGCGACGACGCTATTGGTAAAATATGACAATTTGACATATTTTTACGACCCTTCTTAAAATCTCTGTATAATACTTCATGGAAAATGATAAAGCACACTTCAAAAAGCTCAAGATTACTACGCTACTTGATCTGGCACTGATCGCCCCAACCTCTTATAGTGACACGACACTGTCGGGTGTGCTTGAGCCTGGCATGACAGGTACCTATGAGGCTGTGGTAGAAGAGATCAGTAGTATGCGTGGCAAGCTCAAGGTAGTGTTTTTTCTTCCTAAATTTTCAAAGAAAGTTACCTCACTCTTCTTCCGTGCAGCCCCCTATCATTATCAGCTTTTTACCAAAGGATCACAACATACTATACAGGGCAGAGTAGAGATCTACAACGGCTATCTTCAGATACCACAGCCAAAATCTGTCAAAGAGGTAGGCAGGATCATCCCCAAATACAAAAGCCCACTTAAGCAGAGTGAACTTGCAGCACTGATACAAAGATATGTGACGGAGCGAAATCTCTATAATGAAGGACTGGACAGTGCAGAGGTGGCCGTACTGATGCGAATCCATTTTCCCAAGGAGATGGGAGATATCTACGAGGAGAAGCATTTTAAAAAAGAGATCATCCAAAAGCTTAAGTTTATCGAGGCTTTCAATCATCTCGAGAAGCTTAGAGGCAAACGGACGGATTTTCCCACTATCAGAGCCTTGCATGGTGACATCGGAGGGTTTGTCAAAGGGTTGCCTTTTAGGCTGACGCAGGAGCAGCAGGAGGTGATCGCTCAAATACAGGTAGATCTTGCCAGAGCGGACAAGGCTGCCAAGCGCATGGTGGTAGGTGATGTGGGCTCCGGTAAGACTATGGTAATCTTGGCTTCAGTGATGATGGCATTGCCCCATAC
>JALWVW010000221.1 GCA_027079365.1 Campylobacteraceae bacterium
TCGAAGAAAAAGGTACAGTTTCCTTTACGAAGACCTATGACTTCAAAGATATGCTTACGGTCAAAGATGTGAGTGTAACAGATGAGGTAAATGCAACGATACTCTTTGCGCTAAAGGGGCTGAAGTTTGGAACACAGATTGCAAAACTCTATAACTTTATTCCCGAATTTATGGAATTCTCTGGTGCGCTTGCTAAGCACTCTGGGCAAGCAGAACCTACAGAAGCAGAGATGAAAAAACTCTCAGACATAGGGATGAAGATGGTGCATAATGGCTTTAGTATGGCCTATTCACCACTCTCTCTTGAGAAGATCAAGGTAGCTGAGGCAAAAGTGGATTACGGCAAGATGCAGCTGGATCTGAATGCCACGCTGAAGCCAAACAGTATCAAATTGGCAAACGCCATGTCTGCGATGCAGCTACTAGGTTTTTTGCAAGCAGACGGCAGGTTGGTTTTGAGCAAGACAGATCTGGAAAATATGTCCAACAGCTTCCCTCCACAGGTGATGGCTATGGTCATGCTGTATGCCAAGTATGAGGGGGGTGAAGCAGTCTTTGTCCTCAGGTTTGATAAGGGGCACTTGCTGGTCAACGACAAGCCTGTCATGTAGTGCTGCAGACAAGAGCCTTTTGGCTTTTGTCTAGGGGGTATCCTTTATTATTGGAAGCCCTCTTAATTCCCTCTTTACAAAAACTTCGATATATTCTTTTACTACTATTTTTCCAAAAGGTACACTATGTCTCAACCCAAATTTACCCATCTCCATCTGCATACCGAATATTCACTACTGGATGGTGCCAACAAGATCAAGCCATTGGCAAAGAAGATCAAAGCACTGGGGATGGATTCGGTGGCGATGACGGATCATGGCAACATGTTTGGTACGATCGATTTCTATAATGCCATGCGGGCAGAAGGAATTAAGCCAATCATTGGGATGGAGGCCTATCTGCACAATCAGCCTGATCTCGGCGACAAGACGATCAGACAGCGCTTTCACCTCTGTCTCTATGCCAAAAATGACATTGGATATAAGAATCTGATGCGTTTGAGTTCCGAGGCGTATATCCATGGATTCTACTACTATCCCCGCATCAACTGGGAGCTGCTCAAGGCACACAGTGAAGGGTTGGTCTGCTCTTCGGCCTGTCTGCAGGGGGAGGTAAACTGGAACCTCAATCTTTCGGACCGTAATCTTAAGCTTGGAGCAAAAGGCTACGAAGAGGCAAAAGCAGTTGCCTTGAGATATAAAGATCTCTTTGGGGAAGATTTTTACCTGGAGATCATGCGTCA
>JALWVW010000222.1 GCA_027079365.1 Campylobacteraceae bacterium
GCAAGTATTGTAGCAATATATTTGAGTTGATGGTGAAAGCATGTCAAATTGGCATATTTTTTACACTTCTTTCAAGCTCAGTCCTACTTTGTTTTTCTCTAGGTCTATACTTATCACCTCTATTCTCTGCAGATACTGATTGACACTCAATACCTCCAAAGGGTGCTTGATACGCTTCTGACTCATTTCAGAGATATGTATCATCCCGTCATTTTTGAGTCCTATGTCCACAAAGGCACCAAAGTCAGCGATGTTTCGCACCACGCCTGAGACGATGCTTCCTTCTCTTAGGCTTGCTATCTCTGTGAGTCCTTGCTTGAAGGGGATACCTGGCAGGTCTTCTCTGGGGTCAAAGCCTGGTTTGGCCAGCTCTTTGATGATGTCCTTAAGAGTGGGTTCTCCTACCTTGAGCTCCTCGGCTATGCGTTTGGTGTCGCTTAGGTCACTGTACTTTTCTAGGGCTTTGGCCACAGTATAACTCTCAGGGTGTATGCCTGTGTTGTCAAAGATACTCTTGCCCTCACGGATACGCATAAAGCCTGCTGCCTGCTCATAGGCTTTGGCTCCTAGACCTTTGACTTTGAGTAGTGCTTTTTTAGAGTCAAAAGTACCCTCATTCTCACGGTGTTTCACGATATTCTCAGCCACCTTGGGCCCCACGCCAGCGACATAACTCAGCAGTGAAGCAGAAGCGGAGTTGACATCGACACCTACTGCATTGACCAAGCTCTCTACGCCCTCATGAAGCTTACGCTCCAAGAGCTTCTGATCTACATCATGCTGATACTGTCCTATGCCTAGAGACTTGGGGTCAATCTTGACCAGTGTTGCCATCGGGTCACGCAGGCGCCCTGCGATAGAGATCGCTCCACGGATGGTGACATCTAGGTCAGGGTACTCCTTGGCTGCGATGCTCGATGCAGAGTACACCGATGCCCCAGCTTCAGAGACCACGGTGTAGGGAAGCGTGAGTCCGTCACTGTTGAGCTTGGCAAAAAAGGCTTGGGTTTCGTTGCTGGCTGTGCCATTACCTATGGCTACACCTTGGATGTTGTACTTCTTTGCCAGCTTTGCTACCACGGCTCGTGACTTCTCATACTCCTCTCGTGGAGGTACGGGGTAGATGACTGCATGGTCTAGGTATTTTCCATTTGCATCTATGACTGCCAGTTTGCACCCTGTGCGAAATGCAGGGTCAGCACCCAGTAGCACCTTGCCCGTCACAGGAGGCGTCATAAAGAGCTGTGTCATATTCTTGCCAAAGACTCCGATGGCTGCCGTATCAGCACGCTC
>JALWVW010000223.1 GCA_027079365.1 Campylobacteraceae bacterium
ACAAGGAAGCATCCAGATCCCATGTCAGTGATAAATGGTACATCAGATAGCATAGATATACATGAAAAGGCAACCGGCAGTTTGGGAGGAGGCAGTGGGGGCTTTGGTAGCGGCATGGGAGGTATGGGCTCCGGCATGGGAGGGTTCTGATGAAAAAGTTTTTATTACTGGGTCTGATCTTCTCACTAAGTATCTATGCAAATAGCGGGTTTAAGGACAAGGATATGGATGGTGTGGCGGACAGCAGAGACAAATGCCTCTATACACCTTTCTTTGATCTGGTGGATAGCAGAGGCTGCACGGTCAAAACTTTGGCATCAAAGGATAGCGGCAGGTAGCTGGCTTCCGTTATCGGTATCGCATCACAAGTCCAGTGGGATATGGCAAGGGGAAAGGCACCTTGGCTGGATCGATAGGGAACGCATGCTTGATGGCACTTTTGGTGCTGGAGTAAAAGGCGCTTTTACCACTGAGAGAGATATTCCCTACATGCCCACTGCGCAGTATGGTAAATCGTGCGTGTACCGTACCGGTGATGCCTCTTCTCTCTGCGATGCGTGGGTAGTGCTTGTTTCGGTTTATTCTGGCTTTTAATGTGGCCAAAAAGCTGCGCTTCCCCCTACGGCCAGATCTCTTTTTATGTGTACCATTTCCTTTTCTGGCTTTTGTACTTCGTTTGATACTGCGTTTTTTTTGGTGCGACTGTTTCGCATTCTCTTGTCTCTTTTTGATCCTCTGTTTTGTCAAGCTGCTGGCAGGTTTTCTGCTGGATTTAGTGACCTGTGAAGGTATGGGCTGAGGGATATGTTTAAGAGCCAATGCTTTGGCAGGGTCTTTGTGTATGATGACAGGTGCTGGTATCAGAGATGGCACTATCTTTTCTGCTGTAGGCTCTATATCTTGAGGAGCAGATGCCTGTATGGGTTTTTGGAGAGGTGCTACAGGGGTCTTTTTTGCCTGCTCTGTTTTTATAGTCTTGGCGAGAGGTGGTTTTTTGGATGTTTTTGTTTCTTGCTTTTTTATGTGTGAAACCAGCTTTTTCCTAGGCTTGGACTCTTTTTTGGACTCCGGTTGCTTTTTGGAGATAGATTTTGCTGCTACTGTACTGATGACATCGAAAGCAACTACTTGAGACTTGTCTGTTGTCACTTCTGACAGCTTGGTACGATACTGTGTATAGGCATAGAGTACAGCAGCGATGATGAGGAGGTAGATGGACACTGCGATCAGAAATGAAGAGAGTGCCTTGTGCATCGATGCTCCTTTGGTGAGATTTTATCATATTTATCTCAA
>JALWVW010000224.1 GCA_027079365.1 Campylobacteraceae bacterium
TCGTCTGGTCGACAGGCTGATCGATCTTGACAAAGGCCTTTTCGATCCGCTGATTGCCCTTGTCTATGATAGTCTTGCAGCGGCGTACGGAAACGATCGCTTCGATCGCCAGTGCAAACTCATTCATGATCTCTGTGTCGATCTCACCTGCTTCGGGGTAGGGTGCGACCATGATGGAGCTACTGCTTTCCAACTTGGTGCCGCTGAGTCTGTGATAGAGGGATTCAGTGATAAAAGGCATAAAAGGGTGCAGTAGTTTCATGGACTCTTTGAAAATACTTCCCAGCTCTGAGACACTCTCTTTGCTCGCTTTACTCAACTCAATCCCCCAGTCACAGAACTCACCCCAGAGGAAGCGGTAGAGTGTGGTGGCGGCATCGTTGAAGCGGTAACTTTCGATATACTCTCTGGTCTCTTGAACCGCTAGATTGAATCGAGCCAGCATATATCTGCCTAGTGGCGTATGGATGGCAGTAGGGTCAAGATCCTCAAAGGTCTCTTGATTGAGCTGGAGATAGTTAGCAGCGTTGAAGAGCTTGTTGGTGAAGTTGCGGCTCTGCTCCAGCTTCTCTTCGCTCAGTTTGATATCGCGTCCCTGTACGGCCAGTACAGCAAGTGTGAAGCGCAGGGCATCAGCAGAGTACTTCTCGATCATGATCAGCGGATCGATGACATTGCCTTTGGACTTGGACATCTTTTCACCTTTTTCATCCTTGACCAGGGCGTGCAGGTAGATATCGCTGAAGGGAAGTTCTCCTGTGAGCTTCTCGCCCATCATGAGCATTCTTGCCACCCAGAAGAAGAGGATATCAAAGCCCGTGACCATCAGAGAGTTTGGGTAAAAATCTGCCATATCACTCTCCTGCCATTTCTCGCCCTTGAGTGCATCACCATTGCCCCATCCCAAGGTAGAGAAGGGCCACAGTCCGGAGCTGAACCAGGTATCCAGCACATCAGGATCCTGATGGATCTTATCGCTGCCACACTGTGCACAGACTGTAGGGGTATCCCCGTCAAAGGCAAACTGCCCGCCACAGCTCTCGCAATGCATGACAGGGATCTGATGTCCCCACCAGAGCTGTCTGGAAATGCACCAGTCGCGTAGTTCACCCATCCAGGCGTTGTAGCTGTTGATCCAGTGCCTGGGAAAGAACTGCGCTTCACCTGCATTGACCCGCTCAATCGCACCTGCGGCAAATTCTTTTTTGATAAACCACTGCTTGGAGATATAGGGCTCTACCACATTTTTGCAGCGGTAGCAGTGCCCGATCTGGTGGGCATGCTCTTCAATCTTTTCGATAAAACCCTCTGCACTGAGCTTGGCGACGAGTGCTTCTCTGGCTTCGAGTCGTTCCTGTCCCTCAAACTCTCCGCAGTAGCTGTTGAGAATACCGTTTTCATCAAAAATAGTGATGAAGTCCAGGCCATGCCTTTTGCCTACTTCGTAGTCATTGGGGTCATGTGCAGGTGTGACCTTGACAAAGCCAGTACCAAACTCTCTGTCCACATGTGCGTCAGCAATGATCTCTACCTCTCTGCCGACCAGTGGAAGTGTGACGCGTTGGCCAATGAGATGTTTGTGTCTCTCATCCTCCGGATGCACCATGACTGCAGTGTCTCCAAAATAGGTTTCAGGACGGGTTGTGGCGACGACGACCTCTCCGCTGCCATCAGAGAGAGGGTAACGAATATGATAAAGTTTGCCCTGATGATCCTCATACTCCACCTCTATATCACTGAGTGCCCCATCGTGGGTACACCAGTTGATCATATAGTTGTCCTGGACGATATATCCTTCGTCATACATACGCTTAAAGGCCTTTTTGACGGCAGTCGCAAGCCCCTCATCCATAGTGAAGCGCTCACGACTCCAGGCAGGGGAGACACCCAGATGGCGTAGCTGCGAGGTGATCGCATTGCCAGAGTTGCTCTTCTGCTGCCAGGCACGCTCCAAGAAGGCCTCTCTGCCTATCTCCTCTTTGGTGGTGCCTTCAGCCAAGAGCTGCTTCTCTACGACATTCTGTGTAGCGATCCCTGCATGGTCGGTACCGGGCTGCCAGAGGGTCTTGTATCCATCCATGCGCTTGTACCGTATGATGATATCCTGTATAGTAAAGGTCAGGCCATGTCCGATATGCAGGCTACCGGTGACATTGGGAGGGGGCATAGAGATGCAGAAGGTTTTGCCCTCTTTTTGTATCGCCTTATTGCCGTCGATCTCAAAGTAGCCGCGTGCTTCCCAGAGTTTGTAGTAGCTGTTTTCTAGAGAGTTTGGATCATAGACTTTTTTTGCTGTATCACTCATACAGATTCCTTCTAAAAGCAAATGCAGGATGCGCTTGCATTGAAATAATGGGTATCAACTATTGCTAGAGGTGCCCTAATGCCGCGATTATAGCAAAAGGGTGCTTTGTGTTACTCTTTGGGGGTGAGGCTTCCCTCTGTGCACTCTATGACTTCAGTGGTTTTATCATGATTTTTGACACATCGGATCGTCACACTGAGGTTTGCGATCTCTGTATCTATGTCTTTGACGATTGTGTCTTTTTTCTTTTGGTTCCAGTGTGTATAGTCATAGTTGGAGGTTTGGTCTCCCAGTTCCTCATTGATATGATTGACCGCCTTGATGCAGCCAGCAGCCTCCGTACCGTTTTCTGCATGATCCATGCATGCTTTGGCGCCCTTAAGTGCGACCATGAGTTTGGGAAGGAGCTTTTTTTGTTTGGCGAGATAGCGCGCTCCGAGGGTATTGATCACCTCTGCTTCCTGTGCTGCAGTGAGGGTGATGTTCTCATCATTGAGATCGATCCCCATAGACTTGACTTTTTGGTTGAGCTCCTGAACAGCTAGCATATAGTCTGCGGTGTTGACAGAAGCAGACTGGTTGCTGGTGTAGCCTTCATCTACCATGACAGCAAAGCCCGGTAGAGAAAATTCACTCTGCGCAATAAGTTTATCCAGTACGATCATCTGTGCGGTCCTGGTAGAGCTGAATCCCTGAGTCTCTACTGTGATCTTGAGTGGGATGCCTTTGTAGAGGCAGATGGTCTGATCTTTGGTTTTCCAGAGATCACAAGGATACCCGGCGACCTTTTCTGTGCCGATTTTTACCGCTTTCATCTCTTTGAGGATATCCAGACTCTCGTCGGACATGTCTGCACCCTGCGCGATAGCGATATCGATATTTCTATCTCGCGTCTGATAGGTGACATTCTCATCGAAGTCCACAGTATAGATCGTGCCGTAGTCCATCTTGCTCATGGTGTGTCGGGCGATCTCTTCGTTGAAGTCTCCCTGCTGTATCTCTGTGGCGTCATCTTCTTTGAGCTCTTTGGCGCCCCAGTCGTCAAAAACCAGTCTTGAAACCCCTACTGTATGGGTAGTCAGGCCAGGTGCTGTACCAGTAGTGTTGATATCATAAAGGATCATGCCGGATTTGACGGGATAGCGCTTGAATATGCTCTTGGCTTGTGCGGTTGTCACAAAAAAGAGACACAAAAAAGAGACCAGTAAATATTTTTTCATCTGCATACTTCCATTTTTTTGATGCTATTATAGCATATTACGGTATCGGGAAAGCGCCAGAGAGAAATAATGTTCAGAAAATAGTTGTTTGTACCGTTATGTTAGGCTGCCATAGCCGCGTAGATGGTATCTACAATCTCTTTTCTGTATAGATTGAGATCCTCCTCAAGCACCTCTTCGCCATGCAGAAAAGTAATCGCCCCCAGGATACCGCTGATCAGAGAGAAGCTTACATAGAAGTTTTGTCTTCTGAACTCTCCCCTGTTTACCCCATCTTCGATCAATATTTTCAGTTCAGTGATAAACTCTTCAGCCAGGGAGAAGCCACAGTCTTTGTCTTCACAAAAGAACTCTCTGTTGGAGAGATATACCCTAAAAAAGTATGCTATCATTTCCGGATCATGGGCAATAAAGTGGAAATAGACCTCCACAAACTGACAGAGCTTCTCTCTGCATGATATATCAGACTGATTGATATAGCGCAACTCAGAGGCAAGTTTCTGGGTGACAAATTGTATCGATGCTCTTGCCAGGCTCTGTTTAGAAGGGAAATATTCATAGATACCACCCACACTGATATGGAGACTTTTTGCTATCTCTGAGATCTTGGTGGTATGCAAGCCTTTATCAGAGAAGAGTTTGAGTGCAGTGCGGATGATCGTGTTTTTCTTTTTGATTCGATTCATGAGACTTCCAGGAGAGCATAATACGGCTATGGAAATCATACAGTGATTTGGCTTAGAAACTCCGAATTATGGTTCAGTTTTTTATATATTTTGCTTATGTTGTTTGATGTAAAATTAGGGTGTGGAAATAGGGCATCATAACCCAAATAATCTTTCTCAAGGAGAAAAAATGAGACGACTCACTATACTGATTCTATGCATGGCCACAGGGGTGATATACGCCAATACACTACCTATAGACAATGCAAGCCCCAAAGTCAAGAATCTACTCTTGGAAAACCATCTCGGTGTGGTTGATACCGCTTATGTCAAAGAGAAGATAGGTAAGGGGACAAGAGTCTCTTCCAAATCCATCCTGCTGGATGCCAGACCTCACAAAAAGTATATCGTTGGACACGTTCCCTCGGCACTTAGTTTGCCAGATACTAAATTCAGTGCCTACTTTGACCAACTCAAGGATATAGACAGGGCTACGGAGCTGATCACCTACTGTGGAGGATGGAAGTGTGCCAAGTCACCAAAACTGGCAAAAATGCTTAGGGAAAAAGGTTTCAGAAATATCAAGGTTTATCAAGCGGGGTTCCCGGCATGGAAAAAGGCTGGCAACTATACAGAAGTAGATCTGCCTTTGGTCAAGTCAGCACTCAAGAAAGCCAACAGTGTGATCATTGATGCCAGACCTTCCAAGAAGTATATGCAGTCCCATATCGCAACAGCGATCAATATTCCTGATACCAAGATGGACAGTATGCTGGACAGGCTACCCAAGGACAAAACCCAGAGGATCATTGCCTACTGTGGCGGTTATAAGTGTGCCAAATCACACAATGTAGCCAAAAAACTACAAAAGATGGGCTATAAAAATATCTTTGTCTATGCGGGGGGTATGCCGGAATGGGCCAAAGCGGGATTGCCTATAGAGGGTAAAAAGGCTGCCAAAAAAGCAGAAGAAAAGTCTAGCAATCCTTATGTAGTACGCAATGGCGTACAGCTAGTAAAGGATCAAAAAGAGAACGAAAATATGGTATATGGTCCCTGGTATCTTGACCTCATCAAGGCAGTTCCGGCTGACTATCAACTGGTAGATATCAGAGACAAAGAGAGTTATCAGTCAGGGCATATCCCTGGCGCGATCAATATTCCTTTTGAAGATAAGGATCCTAAGGTATTCGTTGGTGAACTTGCAGCCACAGGAAAAAAAGTAATTATGAACTGTGCATCTGGAGCCATGGCTACCGAGGCGATCATGGCAGTGATAGACCATGGTGGCGATCTCGACAGGCTCTTCTATGTAGATGCCAATGTCGACTGTGACAAAAACAACCAATGTACCATAGAGATTAATGATCCTCTATAATTAGTCTGAGCCAAAAAAAGAAAGAAAGTCTGCAGGGATACGAGAGGGTTTCCCCGCAGATAGGTAGACCAGTACGATCTCCATAGCAAAAAGTTTCTCCTCACCTCTAAATATCTCTTGCTGGAGGATAAGCGAGGAACGCTTGGTTTTTAGCAACTCCGTGCGTACCTCCAGCAGATCTCCCAAAAAGGCAGGAGAGAAGAAAGAGGCATGAATATCCTTTACTACAAACCCACTACCGTCTCCCTGGTGTGGCTGCATGCCTCTTTGAAAAAAAAGCTCGCTCCTCGCCCTCTCGCAGAAATTGATGTAACGCGTATGATAGACGATACCGCCTGCATCGGTGTCCTCATAATAGACTCTTATCTTCATATGCTAAAACCTCATTTTGTATATCAAGGATTATAGTATACTCTTGCTTGTACTCATCCGTAATGGAGTAAGCTCTAAAAGTAAGAAAAAGTTATATTAACACACATTACAGTGACCTAGGTTACGCTAAGATTGGTTTTAAAACTTTTTCAGAAGTATCAAGAGTATGAAGTTGTGTTTAAGAGGTTTCCGATATGAGGATATATATTGTTTTGATATCTTCTGATTGCATAGATATTCAATGCCGGACTCCAAAAAGAATATTTTTTTCTTCTGTTGTTATTGGAAATCCCGCTCAAAGGTGTTATAATGCATCTTGAATAAATTAGTTGACTCGGACACTTTGTTACCGAGGCAATAGAGAGAACGGGGTAAGTATTCTCGTGTTTCCGTTACATTTAGAAGGGAAAAGATGTCATCTAGCTATATAGCGAGTTTTGAAAACCAACAATTTCATACGTATTGGAACGGTATTAAAGAAAAAGCGGAAAAAGTAAATATTGAATCTGCACCTATTCAGTTCCTAGAGGATTTTGCACGTTTTGTAAAAGTTTTTAATTTTATAGATAATTTATTTGAGAATATAGATCCAGAGCTAATACCTAAAAATTTATTAGACAATTTGAGAAATAGAGCATCTACCTGCTTAACACAAATTTCTTCTGCACTAACCAGTAGCAGTCAAAGCAATCTTAACTCAGCAAATACTCAACTTGATGAAATTCTAATTTCATTAAAGCCTTATAGTCTATATGATAATAAGTTAAAACGATCATTAAGAGCAGCGATAAGGGCATATATAGCTGAAATTGATTCTCACTTGGAAAATATACCAAATACACAAGAAGAATATAATAAAGCAGTAGAACTTAGGGAGAAAATAGAATCTTATCATGATGAGATTTTTGTAGGAGATGAGGAGTCAAATGCAATTATTGAAAAAATATCTTCTGCATTGCAAAATATTGAAGAAAAATTTGAAGTAATAGATGATTATCATACAAAGCTACTTATGGATGATGAAGATGAGTCATTAAAAACCCAAATTGAGAATGCTAGGAAAAGTATAGATGAGAATGTTGATGAGGCTAAAAATCTTTTAACTGAAACATCATCTAAAATAGATGATCTTAATAAGTTTTATGTTCGAATTTTTGGATCTTTAAATGATGAAGGTATACGAGAAGGAGGACTAAAGCAAGAACTAGAAACCAGAATTGAACAGCTTGATACATATCGCAAAAATCAAGAGAAAAAGTTTATTGACATGATCCAAAGCAGAAAGACATCACTCGATACTTATGAGAAGGAGCAAAAAGAAAGATATGAAAAACTTTTTGAGCAAATCGAAAGTCTCCTGCCTGGTGCTACCAGTGCAGGCTTAGCCAAAGCATACCAAGATAGAAAAAAAGAATACTCAATGCCAATTATAGGGTGGAGTGTTGTATTTATTATTGCAATGGTGTCAATGTTTTTCGCAGGATATTTGAATATGGAAAACTTAGCAACCTGGGAAGATACATTAAGACATTTATTGCATTACGCTCCATTGTATGTACCTGCAGTTTGGTTGGCAATATATGCAAGTAGGCGAAGAAGTGAAAGTAGAGCATTAGAGGAAGAATATGCACATAAGGAAGCTTTAGCAAAATCTTATTCCAGTTACAAACAACAGGTCGAAAAAATAGGTGGAGAGGATCCAAGCTTGATTACTAAATTACTTGATAAAACAATTGATACAGTTTCAGATAATCCCAGTAAGGTGCTTGATCGTAAACATGGTGATAATTCACCAGCAATTGATTTAGCAGAAAAGGTGGCAAATAAAATTATTTCAAAAATGCCAAAAATAATAAAATCTCAAGAAAAAGGCTAATGGATACTTTGAGAGCGTTTAAAATTCCGTGTCAGCCACAATTAGTAACAATAAACGCTACACCTCAATATATTTATCCAACCTCTCTGCAAAGAAGATTGCCAGTGGGGAC
Organism: Campylobacteraceae bacterium; assembly: GCA_027079365.1. Classification (GTDB taxonomy): domain Bacteria; phylum Campylobacterota; class Campylobacteria; order Campylobacterales; family Sulfurovaceae; genus JAAXPZ01. The sequence goes on from JALWVW010000224.1 coordinate 7,929, forward strand.
AAAGTCAAAGACCAGTTCCAAATTGAGATAGTCCATTTTTTAGAGGGATTCTGTATGCCAAGATAGAGCAGCCTTAAAAGGCTGTTCTCATTTGAAAAGCACCCTTTGTCTTGGTCAGTTTTCTGAACTTTTCCATATTTACCCTACAGATAAACCTGCTTCCGATGCGCAATCTTCGAGATAAGCATCAAGTCTTCTTCTTCATAAAATATCACTCTATAGTTTCCTATGCGCAACCTATAGGCACCATCAAACGGAGTTTTGAGTTTTTTGATCTTGGTTTTTATGGGCTCTGAGGCATAGGCTTCGATACCGTCTAGGATCTTGGATGCCTCGTGTTTATTGAGTTTTTGTAGTTGCTTTACAGCTTTGGGATCATACTTTATCTCATAGCCCAAGGCTTGCCCTTACATCGTCATGAGAAACTGTTTTCAACATACCCATCTTGTAATCCTGCACCGTTTTAGTCACGGCATGCACATCGAAGTAGTCTTGCAGTGCTTCACGAACTACTTGTGCCTTCTTTTTTCCCGTCTCCGCGGACAAACTCGCCAACTCATCTATGAGAGTATCTTCCAAAGTAATAGTCATTTTTTTAGTCATTTTTCACCTCATATATTTACCATACTTTACCATAGTATTATTAAATAGAAATAAAAAACCATCATAGTATTTTGCGCTTACGATAGAATGCTTACTTTCGTTTCTCTTCTTTTACCGCAACCTCTTCTGATTAATAATAGTATAAAGCACCGGCAGATAGAGCAGGTTAAGTACTGTACCCCAAGCGAGGCCAAATGCCAGAGATATCGCCATAGGCTGAAATATCGTCGCTTGACCAGTGGGGAAAAATACCAGTGATGCCAGGCCGATGATGGTCGTAATGGAGGTGAGGATGATGGGGCGGAAGCGCTTGGCGGCATAGTGATAGATCTCTTCCATAGTGTTTGCTTTTTTGAGGTTCATGATCATGATGATGCCGTCATTGACCACGACACCCGACAGACCCAATACACCGATGATAGAAGGCATAGAGAGATTGATGCCCAGTGCAAAGTGTCCCGCCAAGACCCCCAAGAATGCAAAAGGGATCACCGACATCATCATGAAAGTCTCTTTGAATGAGTTGAAAAGATACAGTATGGAGAGCATGATCAGTACCAGTGCCAGGGTGCTGGCGGTGATCATGTCTCTTCTAAGGTCTCTGTTTTTCTCGGCTTCGCCTTTGAGCTTGATAGTAATGCCTTGCTTTCTGTTCTTCTCCAGCAGAGGCTCCAACTTCGCCAAAACCTCAGAAGCTGTGATGACTTTTTTGTTGACATTGGCATAGACATAGTAGTTGGTCTGGGTGTTGTCTTTGATGATCTTCTCAAAGGAGCGTATGACCTTGAAATTCACAATCTCTTTTAAGGCTACCATTTTGCCCTTGGCTATGGGTATCTGCAGCCTTTTCATGTCCGAGAGAGAATCCTTCTGCGTGCTGCTGACCACGATATCTATCAGTCCGTCCTTATCAAAGGAGGAAGTAACTTTTCTCTCCAGATAGAGACTTGAAAGCAGCGAGCCAAGTGAGCGCTCGGTGATGCCCAGAGAGGCGCCGTAGCTGTTGACTTTAAGTTTGATCTCATTGATGCCGTAGGACAGAGTATCACTCACAGAGACGACCCCTTTGATCTCTTTGAGCTGCTTTTCTACCTCCTTTATATTTCTGCTCATCAGCCCTCTGTCTTCACTGACAAATCCTATCTTCAGGTCAGACTTGATAGGGCCTACTTTTTTCTCTACGATTGCCAGATCGGTGAGCCCAAATCTCTCCTTATATCCCTTCTCTTTGAGGAATGCCCTGAGCTTCTTGGATACCTCTGCGGACTTCAGCGCTCTGGTTCTACCCTTGGCATCGTAGTAGAAGCTCAGGTTTGGTGTGATGAACTTGTCTATAAAATTCTGTGGCTTGAGTTTTTCAAGCTCCAGTGTCACAAGTCCCACATAGGGGAGTGTTTCACCATTGCCGGCACTGTCTACTCTCCAGCCGGCGACAAAACCGATATGCTTGACTTGGAACTGAGTTTTGTTCTGATAAATATCCTTCTCGATAGCTTTGAGATAGCTGTAGGTGTCCTCCAGGCTACTATTGATGCTGGATTTTAGTGTGATGTCAATGGTCGTGGCATCAAAGGGTGAGAAGAGTTGGAATTTGCTGTGCTTGAGTCCTATGATGGTGAGCAGTGGTACGAGCAGTACAAAAAGAAGCAGGAATGTTTTTTTGAATCGCATGAGTAGGTGAATGATACGGCTGTAGATCCTGTTGGCACCCTCCCAAGAGGTGGTACGCTGTGATGCCTTGAGGGTGTGTGCTGCATGAATGGGCAGAAAGATAAAGGATTCTATCAGTGATGCCACGACGAGTACCGAGACGGCAATCGGTATCAGCTTGATCACTTCACCCATGGTTCCGCTCATCATCAGTGCAGGCAGAAAGGCGAAGAGAGTAGTGGCAGAGGCAATGGTGACAGGCTTGAACATCTCTTTGGCTCCCAGCACAGCCGCCTCTTTGGGTGGAAGCCCTTCTTCGATATGTTGCTGAATATTTTCACTCACGACAATAGCGTCATCCACAATGATCCCCAGTGCGATGAGCACACCTATCAGCGAGATCATGTTGATTGTATAGCCTGCCAGATAGAGATACATGGCACCCATCACAAAGGAGGTAGGGATGCCCAGAGAGATGATGAAAGCCATACGCTTGTTGATCAGCAGTATCACCAGTAGGGTGATGAGTATCAGTCCCAGCAGAATATTGGAGATCACAATATTGAGTCTGTCCTTGATTGCCTCTGCTTTGTCATTGTGTATGGTGTAGGTGGTCTCTCTGCTGCTGTTCTGTTCTGCTGCAATCAGTGTCTTGATGGCTGCTGCTATCTCTATGGCGTTGCCGACATTGGACTGCCGTGCGGAGAGATCTATGGCACTTTGGGTGTCTACAGAGAAGAGTGTGGCGCTCTCTTTGTGGTGCTTTTGTATCGAAGCAACATCTGCAAGTCGTATGGTCTTGCCCTCAGGCAGAGTAATCCTGCTCTGTAGCAACTCCTTGGCGCTTTTGGCACCGTTGTAGGTAGAGATATAGTAGTGCCCCTGCTGTGGATCTTCGATCCTCCCTATGGGGTAGATATAGGAGAGGCTGGAAAGTATCTGTATGATGCTACTCTCATTGAGTCCCAATGCCTTGACTTTTTGGGAGTTTAGCTGCACATCATAGTAGATATCGGCATCCCCATAGAGGGTTACTTCTGCCACATCACGGATATCCAGCAGCTTCTCCTTGAGTGCATCAGCTTCCTCAATGAGCCTACTGTGGGGGAGTGTGACGGATGAGAGTGAGATATTGATCAGCGGCCTGCGGATCTCCAGCACATTGACGATAGGCTCATCCATGTCACTGGGCAGGTTTGATTTGGCTTTGGTGACGGCATCTTTGATCTTGTTGGCGGTGTTGTATTTGTCGACACGCTTCTGCAGCTCGATAATGATACTAAAGCTACCTGAAGAGATGACGGTGGCTATCTTGCTGATACCATCTATGCTTTTGATCTCGCTCTCGATCTCTCTGACTGCCATTTTATCCAGTGTGTCAATAGAGGCACCACTGTAGTGACCAAGAATGCCTACCATGTCCAGATCAAAGGTAGGAAAGATCTCTTTGGGTGTGCGCATATAGGAGACTACGCCTGCCAGAAAGATCAGGACAAAAAGAAAATAGTTGAGTCTGGCATTGTCAATAAAAAATCTGAGTATTTTTTCGAACATTACAGTAGGAAGCCTTGTGATAATATTTAGGGGTTCTCTCTAGCTATTATACCAAGCTTGTTATAACGAGTATTAACACCCATGTGGCGCCAAGAGCCCAATTGGGGCCTGGAGGGAGATAGCTATGTAAGCCAAGTGTAGATCAGGTAGGAAAAAAGAAAGCCAAATATGGAAGCACCGATTAGTGGCGCGCCATAGAGAAAGGCTGCAAAGACCTTGACCAGAATACTTCTTTTGATCTTGAGTGCGAGAATAATGACAGACCCTATAAAGGTCACAAGGAAAGTGTAGAGAAAGACATCTACCAGTGTCAAGCCTCTTGAGAAGAACATAGTGTAGCTGAAGAAAAGTGTAAATACAAACATTGTCAGTGTATAAAAAAGTACATTTCTATCTGTATCATAGCGCTTTAGGTTTTCAGGCAGAGAGATGTTTCCTGCCTCTGGTGTATGCTTTTCGTTGGCTCTCTTGGCAGCAATGGCACGGCTTTCAAAGAATAGAAACACGGCCAAACTTACAACGATTCCAATCCCGATGGGAAGTATCAAATGTGTCATCTTGGACTCCTTTTTCGTATAGTATACTTATAGTGTAACATAAAAAAAGAAGTATTTCAGAAATTATTAAAAATTATCTTATATTTTTATACTTTAAGGGTGAATCGGAGATTGTGTAGGCTTCTATGCTATGTTTGTGCAATTTGGGAGCGGGTAAAAAAAGAGAAGCTTTAACGCTCTCTTTTATAAGATTGGTACTCTTTGTCAATTGTCTCTTGCATCTTTTCTGCTATATTTTGGTACCAGTCTGCATCTTCGCCATCCACATCCACAGCATCCAGAAAAATAATTTTTACTGTTGAGTTGTGTGCAGTTCTGTTGTGCTCATTGAGTAGATATTTGCTCCCGGTGATGACAACAGGCTGTACCCTGAGTTTGAGCTTTTTGGCGATCAGAGCGGCACCTGCTTTGAAGGGAAGCAGCGTCTGTCCGCTGGCGCGTGTACCTTCCGGAAAGATGGCGATGGTTCGATGCTGCTCTTCTACCGTTTCTTTGGCATCCTTGAGCAGCTTGATCAGTCCGGCTTTGTTTTGCCTGTCTATGGAGATCATGGCACTGCGCTTGAGTACATTGCCAAACCAGGGTATATCGAAGAGCTCTTTTTTGGCTACCCATCTGAGCCCCGTACAGCTTCTGGCCTCCATGGCGATGATGTCGATGATGCCTTGATGGTTGATCAAAAACATCTGGGCATGGGGATCCATGCTGCCTACCTCCTCAAGTTTTCCTCCCAGAAGAAAAAGAATCAGGGCATTAAAATAGTGTAATACTTGGCAGCGGTAGCGGGGTGCTACAAAGAGTAGAGGGATCATGATCAGCGCGACGATTGCCGAGATGGTGAATGCACCTATATAAAATCTAGTTTTTGCAAGTATCTTCATCTTTGATCCAGCCTATAGTATGATGATCGTATTCAATTTTATGGTACTTGCCTCGTGTTTTGAGACTATCGGTTGTCAACTCTCTGTCTACCTCTCCTCCTATGGTGCTGGTCTCTGTCGGCAGGATATAGAGTGGGGCTCCCTCCTGCACACAGATTTTTTCATGAGGCATAAACAGGGTTAACAGAATCAGTACACATATAACCAGTAATACGAGAAAAAGTATCTCCTTTTTCTTCCAGAACATCCAGAGAAAAAAGAGTGCAAGAAAGGAGAGGCCGTATCTCTTGAGCTTGTTGAAGCTGCTGTCTTTGGGATTGAGATTTTCCTGTGCTGCTACAGGTTTACTCTTGTAGTCGGTAGAGAATGTTTTGGGGATAAATCTGTTTTGCAGGGTGTTGTAGTAGCTTACGGTAATATTTTTTTGGGAAGAGGGGATAACAAAATAGTACTCGATCATACTTTCAGACTCTTTTCGCGTGAGCTTTTCGATCCCTGATTCGATACTTCCTGGTGTGTGCATCTCCTTGGGGTTTGCCTCAGATGCTTTGATTTTTAGAGAGACCAGATTATTCTGGGCATCAAATTCCGAGATCTGTGAGGCAATAATCTTACAGTCTGTAGCGATCAGTCCACAGAATGTCTCATGACCACGGGTATCCAGCCTTTTGACCGGTAGTTGCCTGCTTCTCAGCACTGTGACCCCGTCCTTGTCAGTGATGGTAAGCTCAGGCAGAGTAATGTCGCTCTGCTTGGCCTTGAAATAAAAGGTGTAGAAGGTATTGCCGCCGTTACTGTCCTTGAGGGGATTGTTGTCTATGGGATGGAGGGCATTTTGGGAGTCAAACTGAAATACAGGAGGCGTACCGTTGCTGTCTCTGTCAGCAAAGATCGTGACGGGAAAGACCTGTGTCTGGAAAACCTGCTTGGGGACATAACTGTACCCGTAGTTTGTCTTGGCTGTCGCATGGCTGATCCAGGCAAATGCCAGTAGCAGGATCAGTAGGAGCCGACGGCTTCTCATGCGTGCTGAAAGCCCTTGAGCATGCGTATGCCGTCTTCTGATCCAAGCACAAACTCCATAGCCCGCTCTGGGTGAGGCATGAGTCCGAAGACATTTTTCTCACTGTTGCAGATACCGGCGATCTGCTCTACGGAACCGTTGAGCACGGTAGGGGTGCCATCTGTGTCACAATATTTCAGCAGAATCTGTCCATTCTTTTCCAGCTCCTCCAGTCCCCAGTCATCAATATAGTAGTTGCCATCTGCGTGCGCCACGGGGATATCCAGGATCTCGTCCTTGCTGCACTGATTGAGAAAGGCATTGTCTTGGTTGATTACTTTGATAGTTTGGTGTTTGGAGATAAAGTGCAGATTGTTGTTGCGCTTGAGTGCACCCGGCAGGAGTCCCATCTCTGTGAGTATCTGGAAACCGTTACAGATACCCAGTACTCGCCCTCCATTTTCTGCATACTGCTTGACTGCCTTCATGACCGGAGAGAAGCGGGCTATGGAACCGGATCGCAGGTAGTCCCCATAGCTAAACCCGCCCGGTACGACGACCAGATCGGTCTTTTCCGGGAGGTTCTCTTCTTTGTGCCAGACGATGTGGGTATGATGCCCCATCTTCTTGAACGCATAGACGGTATCATATTCGCAGTTGGTACCGGGAAACTGCAGGATGGAGACAGTAAGCTTTTTCATTCGCTGATCTCTATGCTGTAGTCTTCGATCACTGTATTGGCAAGGAGGGTCTCTGTCATCTCTTTGACCTCGGCTTCTACCGCTGCCTTGTCTGTAGCTTTAAGTGTGAGAATGATCTGTTTTCCGATCCTGACATCACTGACATTATCAAAGCCCAATGAGCCCAGTGCATGGTGTGCTGCTTTGCCTTGAGGGTCAAGAACACCCTCTTTGAGATATACATTGACGATTGCTTTCATGGTTTTCCTTATCTGTTTTGGATTCTGTCCAGTACGAGTCTGTACGCCTCTGTCAGTCCGCCCAATCCTTCTCTGAAGCGGTCTTTGTCCAATTTTTCATGGGTTTTGGCATCCCAGAGTCTGAAGTTATCCGGACTCAGTTCATCGATCAGGATGATATTGCCATCTTTGTCGTAGCCAAATTCCAGCTTGAAGTCCACCACGGTGATATCGAGCTGTGCATAAAAATCACTGAGTATGCCATTGATGCGTCGTGCCATATAGCGTAGGTAGTCCAGCTCTGCTTCCTCTTTGACCAGCTCCAGTATCATGCAGTGCTGGTCATTGAGCTTGGGGTCTCCCAAGGCATCATTTTTGTAGTCAAATTCTACCAGTGTGAAAGGAAGTACTGTTTTGTCCTCGATGCCCAAGGTGCGACTGAGGCTGCCGGTGGCAATGTTTCTCACGATCACCTCTATCATGATCACCTCTGCTTTTTTGTGCAGCATATGGTTGTCATCGATCATGTCCACATAATGTGTGGCGATGCCTTTGTCGTTGAGATACTTGAAGAGTGCTGTGGAGATCTTGTTGTTGAGCTCTCCCTTGCCTGTCTCACTGGATTTTTTTTCACCGTTGAAAGCGGTAAGGCTGTCCTTGAACTCGGAGATCAGCAGGTCTGGATCATCCGTATGCCATACCTTCTTGGCTTTACCTTCATAGA
>JALWVW010000225.1 GCA_027079365.1 Campylobacteraceae bacterium
GTGCCGTCTGCGTACCACCCATACCCATAGCACCGATACCGAGCTTGTTGACCTCTGTGAGAATCTCCTGCTCTAGTGCATCCATTTCTGGGTCTTCGTTTCTACTTCCGATATCTCTGAAAAGTGCCTGCTTGGAGCTGATAACTGCTTTTTCAAAAGTGCCACCAATACCCACACCTACGGTAATAGGAGGACAGGGGTTACCACCTGCATCAGAGATCACCTCTTTGACATACGCTACGATCCCCTCCTTGCCTGCTGCAGGAGGAAAGACTTTGGCACGGGATACATTTTCAGATCCACCACCCTTGGCTGCATATTCAATATCAATCTTGTCGCCAGCTACGATATCAAAATGGATAATTGCAGGAAGATTGTATCCTATCGTATCCTTGAGATTGGCTCTACTGAAAGGCTCACAGGTAGAAGCCCTCAAATAGGCATCACGGTACCCCTCTTCTGTACCTTTATTAATGGCATCCTTGAGCAGACCGCCTGTCACTTTAACCTCATCACCCACCTTGACAAAGAAAACCGCCAATCCTGTATCCTGACAGAGTGGGCGCTTCTCATCTTTGGCAATATCGGCATTTTCCAGCAACTGCTTGATCACATTCTGTGCGACAGGAGATTTCTCCTTCTCCATCGCTTCCTTCAAGGCATCATAGGTATCCTGTGGCAAATCTGTACCACAATACACAATGATGTCTCGTACTGTTTTGACAATGGTGTCAAATGCTATTTCTCTCATGGTTACTCCTCTGTCATAATATCATGCTGTCGAAATCTTCGGCATATAGGGTATCACCTATTGTTAGAGGTGCCCTATACTGTATTTTACTCTTCATGGTGTTAAGAGAATATGAAAAAAGGAAAGATTTTTAAAGAAGTGGCACCCTGGATCAGAAGTCCAGAGCAGAGAAGCACAAAGAAGATTTCCGAGGGTACTTCTACCCGAAGAATCCCTTCAGTTGGAGCACCTCTATATTCTCACGGATCGCTTTCACCGATACATCGAATTTCTCTTTCATGCTCTTGTCAAGTTCAAGCTCGATAATCTCATGCACTCCCCGTGCACCCAATACGATCGGCACACCTACTGCCACATCACTATGGCCATACTCTCCATCAAGAATGACAGAAGAAGGCATCACGATACGGCTGTCATCCAAAATAGCCTCCACCATCACAGAGACCGATCTTCCCGGAGCATAGTAGGCAGAGGTACCCAGATGCTTCACGATCTCAGCGCCTCCCTCTTTGGTGCGGGCAATAATATGCTTCATATCTTCTTTGCTAACCAGTTGCCCCAGAGGTACACCGCCGACTGTGGAGATCTCGGGATAGGGAATCATATGCTGTCCATGTTCACCTAGGATCATAGCCCTGGTCTGACCTGAACCATAACCTACTTTTTGCTGTATCTGATACGCCATCCTTGCACCATCAAGGGCACCAGCCATGCCGATGACCCTGGATCTCTCCCAACCTGTGAGCTTCTGTATCACATAAGTCATCACGTCCAAAGGATTGGAGACACAGAGGATGATAGCATTGGGAGAGTTTTTCTCGATCCCCTCCACAATATCTTTCATAATGCCTGCATTGATCATTAAAAGATCCGCACGGGTCATATCACTACGTCTAGGTACCCCTGCAGTGATAACCACGATATCACAATCCTTGATACCACTAATATCTTCTACCGCTTCGACCACTGTACCTTTGGGAGAGTAGCAGGTAGACTGCCCTATATCCATGGCTTTTCCTTTTGCCACATCCGCTGCAATATCATAAAGAATCACCCTATGACAGGTGCCTGTCATGACCAAACTATATGCTGCTGTCGCACCTACCATACCTGCACCGATGATGCCTACCCTTCTACCTACCATATATGCTCCTGTGTTGTTATTTTTTCTTGATTCCGAAGGTAAATCCCTGCTTCACCTGCTCGATCAACTCAGGGAGAATATCCTCATACTCTCCCACAATACCAAAGTCCGCATGATGGAAAATCGGCTCTTTGGCATTGTGGTTTATCGCCACAATGGTCTCAGACTCTTTCATTCCTGCGATATGTTGTACAGCACCTGAGATACCGACAGCTACATAGACTTTGGGTCTGACTGTTTTGCCAGTCTGGCCTATCTGTCTGGCATACTCTGAGATACCCTCATCTACTACAGGACGACTGCATGCCCACTCTGCATTGACACCCTGATCCGCCAGTGCTGCTACCAATTCTTTGACTAGGCCCAGCGTATCACCTGTGGCACCTCTTCCTCCTGAAACGATAATGTCTGCTTCAAAGAGATTTTGCAGACCCCCTTCACCACGCACCGTCTCAATAATCTCTGCTGCAAAATCCTCTTCACCCAACTTGGGCTTCAGCTCTGTCACTTTGCCTTTTCTATTCTCATCGACCGCAGGTACCTCAAAGGTGCCTGCTCTGGCTGTGGAGATCTGAGGACAAACAAATCCAAGAATCGTTGCCAGCTTTGACTCTCCATAAGTGGGCCTCTTGGACTCCAAGATAGGAGCATAGATCCGCTTCTCTTTACGACTGATATGTTCTCCTATCTCCAGTGCCGTACAGTCAGCCGTCACTCCGCTGTCTGTCTTCATACCAATCCGTGGAGCGAGCTCCCTTCCCGCTGTCGTCGCTGCGAAAAGCGCGATCTCAGGACTGGTCTCCCTGATCACTTGGGCAAAAATAGAAGCAAAGGGCAGGATCCTATACTCCTCCAGTCGTGCGTCATCCACAACTATTACCTCATCACTGCCGTGTGAAATCAGCACCTTGGCGAGATCTTTGATATCTTTTCCGATCAGCAGGGTGGTAACCTTGGTATCGTTGCCCAGCTGCTCTGCCAAATGTCTGGCAGGGGTCAACAGCTCCAGCGAAGGTCTCGAGACCTCCCCCTTGACCACTTCTGCCCAGGTAAGGATACCTCTTGCACCCTCACGGAAATCGACCTCCTCGAAACCTTCGGGTCGCTTTTTCTCTTTTTTCTCTTTTTTCTCCTTAACCTCCAGTGTGTTCTTGCCTGCCTTCATCGCCTCGGCTAGATTGGAGACCAGCGCATGTTCTCCTTGCCCTTCTATCATCTTGATCGGTGCGCGATCACTTTTGATATTGGTCACTTTTGCTACGATGGTCGGACTTCCGCTCAATCCGATCTTCTCATCTGCAAGTCCCACATCATCAATACTAAAGATAGTGATCTCTTTTTGCCGTGCCGTGATCGCACCTGCAAGTGAAGGTCGTCTGGGAGGCACTCCTGTCGGGGTAAAGGAGAGGGCACAGGGAATAGGCAGTTTCATCATCTGATACCCCCCTTCGATAATACGCCTGGCTTCGATATTCGTCCCCTTCAGCTCTGCCGTCTCAATAAAGGTGGCCTGTGGTACCCCGAGACTCTCCGCGACCTGAGAAGGCACATGTGCTGTATCCCCGTCGCTGGTCTGGCGGCCTGCTACGATAATAAACTCCTCATTTAGACCCTTGCCAAATCCCAGATGTTTCAGCATCGTGGAGATCGCCAGTCCTGTCGCATAGGTATCTGATCCTCCCAGTTTTCTGTCACTCAGAAGATAGGCCTCATCATATCCCATCGCCATCGCTTTTTTGAGCGACTCCTCAAAGGACGGCGGCCCCATAGAACAGACGATCAATTTCGCCTCTGGATTCTCTGCTTTCATCTGTAAGCCCGCTTCTAGGGCATAGCTACAGTCAATATTGATAATCGATTTTGCTTTGGTTCTATCCATCAATCCATCATCACCCATACGCATCTCGGAAGGGAGAGGCACCTGTTTCATCAAACTAATAATTGTTAAAGCCATCTTCTCTCCTCCTTACATATAACTATATTCTGGGCCATCGCCACCATAGGGTACTGTCCATGTGATCCCGCCATTGGGGGATTTGATATCACAGGTTTTACAGTGCACACAGTTCTCCGCATGGAGCCTTAGTGACTTGTTGCCCTCTTTATCTGTATGCAGTTCATACACTTCTGCAGGGCAGAAAGAGGCACAAGCCAGGCCATATTTTTCTATATTGGATGCTTGAAACTGGGCTTCATCATTCACCACCAAATGCACAGGCTGTACCTCATCGTGCATCGCTTTGGATTGATAGACGCTGGTTACCTTATCAAAGGTAAGATGCTTGTCAAACTCCAGTTTCCCTGCAAATCTCTGTGCAAAAGGAACCTTATCAAACGCATCTACTGTTTCGGTCGTATCACAATCTTTCTCTACCTCCGGCACCATCATGCAGGCACCTCCAGTAAGAAGCTGAATGCCCATTTTCAATCCACCGAGCACCATGCCATCTTGCATCACGGCTCTCATATTTCTAGTAGGATAGAGTTCTTTATGAATAAAACTGTCATTAACAAGCTCCTCATACCTAGAAAGTGCCTGTTCACTGGTATCCCCTTTGACCAAAGCCAATGCAGCAGCCTCTGCTGCACACATACCTGACCTGACGGCCAGATGTACCCCTTTGAGTCTCGGAGTAGAGAGGAAGCCAGCACTGTCGCCTACGATCATCAAATTGTCTTCATAGTATTTGGGAATAGAATACCATCCACCTTCAGGCAGGGTCTTTGCACCAAACTCAAGAATCGTACCGCCCTCCAGGAACTTGGATACTTCCGGATGAGTCTTCCATACTTGCATCGCAGCATGAATATCAAAAGAGGGGTCCTGATAATCAAGACCTACCACCAATCCTAAAGCAACCCTGTTATCACTCAGGCCGTAGATAAATCCACCGCCAAATTCCTCTTTGTCATTGAGTGGATAGCCAAAGGTATGATAGACAGCACCCGGTGC
>JALWVW010000226.1 GCA_027079365.1 Campylobacteraceae bacterium
TCACTGCTGTCCGGTTCGGAGCTTAGCATAAAATTGAAAAAGGCCTGATTCTAGGGTATTTGAAGGGATCGTTACCACACAAATCCTTTCCAAGTACTCCCGGAGATCAAGCCATGGCACAACCTACCGTTTTTGAACAAGTTATCAAGTTAATTCCACGAACTGAGTTTCAATCAATCGTCTATAAGAACGAGGGCGACAAAGGCGTTCGCACCTTGGACTGTTGGACCTGGTTTGGCTCCCTTCTTTTTGGCCAATTAACCGGACACGACTCCATCAGGGCCATAGAAAGAGTATTTGTAACTAGCGACAATAAGATGGCAAAAATGGGTTTTGGCCCTGTTCGCAAGAGCACTCTTGCCGATGCCAACAAGGCAAGACCAATAGAGGTGCTCGAAGATTTGTTTCAATACTGTTTAGGTCGAGCCTACCAAGTTGCTCCCAACAAAACAGGGTTCCGCTTTAAAGGAGAGGTCTTTGCTCTGGACTCAACAACTATTGAACTTTGCTTAAGCCTATGTCCATGGGCTGTATTTCACCACGGTAAAGGGGCTGCCAAGCTTCATACGGCTATTGATGTTGCCAATGACCTACCTCAGTTCGCAGTAGTCACTCAGGGACGAACTCACGACATCAAGGCAATTCGTGAGGAGATCTCATTTCCTCCAAAATCAACTGTGGTTTTTGACAGAGGTTATATTGATTACGCTTGGATGAATGAGCTTAACCAAACTGATATTTTCTTTGTTACTCGTGCCAAATCTAACAGTAAATTCAAGGTTATAGAGAGTCGGCCCACGAACCGGACACGAGGCCATATTTGCGATCAGGTAATATACCTTAAAAGCCAAGTTGGCCACTGCTACAAGGGGACTCTTAGGCGGATCACATACAAGGATCCGGACACGGGTAAGCGTCTGACATTTTTAACCAACCGCTTTGATTTGGCCGTGCAGACCATTTGTGATCTCTATAAGTCCAGATGGAAAGTGGAACTTTTCTTCAAAACTTTGAAGCAACATTTAAGAATCAAAAAATTCCTTGGAACCACCGTCAATGCTGTAAAAGCGCAGATCCTGGTTGCGTTGATTGCGTTTGTACTTGTGCAGATGCTTCGCTTCGCAATGAACTCGAGCATCTCCATTCCCGATGCTATGGCTGTTATTGGGACGTTGTTGCTTCTGAAAGAGCCACTAAAGCGGCTCTTAGGGAGTCTGCCGCGCGTAACCAGGCATCCACCGGGGTTACAGCTTAGCTTGTTTTAGGATTTAAACCGGACAGCAGTGA
>JALWVW010000227.1 GCA_027079365.1 Campylobacteraceae bacterium
CAATGCACTAAAGCATATCGATACACCATTTGTACTGGTCAGTGATATCGCCCGTTGCTGTATCGACACAAAGATGATAGAAAGAATCATAGCCAGAAAGGGCGAGGCTGACTGCATCGTCCCTGTGGTAAAAGCAGTCGATACGCTCTACATGGAGGGCAACCCTATAGACCGCGACAGTATACGCATCATCCAAACACCCCAGCTCAGCAAGGCAGGCTCTCTCAAAAAAGCATTGGCGACTGTGGAGGGCTTCACAGACGAAAGCTCAGCCATCAAGGCAGCAGGAGGAGAAATCCTCTTCGTAAAGGGTTCTTCCAAAGCACATAAGCTCACTACGCAGGATGACCTCAAGAAGCTCCCTTGTCTCATTCCTCCCTCCCCTGAGACCTTTGTAGGTTTTGGGATCGATATCCATCCTTTTGAGGAGGGAAAGACCATGAAGCTCTGTGGTATCACCATCGACAATCCTTTTGGTTTCAAGGCGCACAGCGATGGAGATGTCGCGATCCACGCACTAATCGATGCACTACTCGGAGCTGCTGGTATGGGTGACATCGGGGAGCTTTTCCCAGACACTGACACTGCCTATGCCGGGGCAGACTCTTCGGTACTACTTCAACAAGTGGTTGCAAAACTCCAAGCCTTTGGCTTCGAGATCGTCAATGTAGATATGACCATACTGGCGCAGATACCCCGATTGCTTCCTTATAAGCAGGTAATGAGAAAACAGATCGCCTCACTGCTGGAAATTGCGCCTATTAGAACAAATATCAAAGCTACAACAGCTGAGAAGATGGGATTTGTCGGGAGAGAAGAAGGGGTAACTGTTCATGCAGTGGCCTCGCTACAATACTTTAACTGGGAGAAAGCATTATGAAAGTCATTATCGTAGAAAACGAACTCTATTTGGCACAAAGTATTGCCAGCAAACTGGGGGAGTATGATTTTGATGTAGAGATCTACGGATCGGCGAAAGATGCGATGAAGAGCCATGGTGACATCTACCTGCTTTCTACAAGTCTGCCAGGACAAAATGTCCTCCCTCTTATCAACAAAAATAAAGAAAAAATCATCATCCTTATGGTCAACTATATCAACAATGATACCGTTGGTGAGCCACTCAAAGAGGGTGCCAAAGACTACATCGTCAAGCCCTTTATGATAGAAGAACTGTTAAGAAAAATAGATCACTATAATGAATTTCAGTATCTCAAGGAACAAAACAGATTCTACGAGGAGTACCTAGGTAACCTTCTTTGCGAGATAGATCATCAATGCCAGACGGACAAACTTCCCTTTTCTGTTATGGTCAGAACCAACTATCTGCGAGCCGTAGATAAATTGGCATTGGATATTAGCAGAAGCAAGGCCTGTGCCTTGGTATTTATCTCTTTGGAAGAAGAGAACTGGCTGGAGAAAATAGCCTCATTGGGGCAGAACAATATGGGCTACATCATACATCTTGAAAAACTCAAAAAAAATGATAGGGAAACCGTATATGCACAACTGGAGGGCAAACGGTTTCTTTTGACCTGCACCTCTGAGACGATAGAATCTCCCTTTGAAACCATTACTGTCAATTCAGGAAGCAAACTCTATGATCAGAATGATGTACTCACTATTGACGAGTATGTGCAGTACATTGTCAAGAACTTTCAGTACAAGTTCCCTGATACCGAACTTTCCAAAAAATTAGGTATCTCTCGTAAAAGCCTCTGGGAAAAAAGGAAAAAATATGACCTCTTCAAAAAGAAATAAAACACTCTATATCGACACAGAAGCGCTCTCTACACTGGCACTTGTGCAAGAAGGTCTACTCTCTCCTGTCAAGGGACTAATGGGTCAAGAAGAAGCGCGCATTGTAGACGAAACAAAAGCCTACAAAGGGGTACCTTTTCCCTTCTCTTTTATACTGGCACCCAATGGAGAACAAAACAGAGCCGTACTGCTCTCTGTCAAAAAAAATGAGACTCTCGATCTAATCTGCGATAGCAGGCAAGTAGGTGAGCTCCGGGTAAACGAGACTTTCGAGATTGATCCTGATGAGAGACTACGGCACATATACGGCACGACAGATACCTCGCACCCCGGTGTCAAAAATACACTGATGCGCATGGGTGATATAGCTGTTTGTGGGGAATATCATGTTACTTACCCGATCATAGCGGGCAACCGAAAGCGTATTGAGAATATGAAACAAAAAACTGGGGCACACAGCATCTCTTCCATGGTCCTCTCTGCCAATCCTCTCAATCGCGTACATGAGCGAATGATCCGTAGGGTACTGGACGAGAATGATCTATTGGTCATCTTCCTGCGCAAACCATTTACGGAAGAGGGGTTACAGTATGAGATCAGATACAATGCACTCAAAACATTCATAGATACCTTTTTAGCTAGAAACAAAGTACTAATCATCCCTTTTGAAAATACCTATATCTTCGCTGGATACAATGAACTCATCCTAGATGCCCTACTCGCTGCCAATTATGGTTGTGACCAGTTAGTCATTGGCGAAAATCATGGAGGTTTGGGTCTCTACTACAACCAAAATGTATTAAGTTCCGTGTTTGATGAATGCAAAAATATTGATATTGATATCAAGATCTTCGATGAATATGTCTATTGCGATATCTGTAAAACCCTGGTCAATACCAAGACTTGTCCCCATGGCCAGCACCACCATGTACACTATCATTCCGACTCCATCCTGAAGCTCATGCAGAGTGGACTGGTTCCTCCAGCACTGCTAGTTCGCAAAGAGATCTCCGCCAGTATTCTGGCGGCACTGTTTCCCAACCGTTTTGACAATCTTCAGGAGCTTTACTACTCTCTGATGCCTGGCACGGGGCTGATTGAACAGCAGAGCGAAGAACAATTCTATGCCAATCTCATCAAGTTACATAGCACCAGCTCACTCACTTAAGGAAACCATCTTATGACACTACAAAAACTCTTTCTTACTTTCTTTGGTGCCGGGCTCAGCCCCAAGGCACCAGGTACCATAGGCACACTAGCCGCACTGCCTGTAGGTCTCGTGATCCTCTACTATCTGGGCATGCAGACGCTCTTTTTGGTGACTTTGGTGATCAGTATTGTCGGGATCTTCGAGATCAACAAATACGAGCGCACCACAGGGATACACGACCATCAGCAAATCGTCATTGATGAAGCGGCAGGCATGTGGCTTTCTCTCATGATCGCACTCTCGACTGCATCACAGATGCATTACCCTTATGCGGAGGTTTCTGCTGTTATACTAAGCTTTTTGGCATTTAGACTGTTTGATATCTGGAAACCCTCCACCATAGGAAAGATTGACAGAGATGTCAATGGAGGACTCGGTGTAATGGGAGATGATATCCTCGCCGGTATCGCAGGTGGACTGCTTAGTGCAATCATTCTGCTTGGTGCTGGAACGCTCTTCTCTCTCTAGGAAGCTCGGACTTATCTGACGGTCAAGTATGAGTCCGACAGTCTCCTAAGCTGGATGTTTCTGCGTTTTATACACTAGCTCACGCAGATGCGTACGATACTCAGTATAGTCAAAATCTTCTACTCTGGCAACCCCATCCTCTACTGCCTGTTGCGCGACAGCGGAAGCCACCCAAATCAATACCTCTTTGTTAAATGGAAGTGGAATAATATGTTTCTTGCCATATACAATCTCGTCCATATGATAGGCCGCCTTGACATAGTAGGGCACAGGCTCTTTGGCTAAAGTTGCCAAAGCTTTGGCAGCAGCCAGTTTCATATTTTCAGTGATCTTCCTGGCACGCACATCCAGTGCCCCCCTGAAGATGAAAGGAAAGCCCAGCACATTGTTGATCTGATTGGGGTAGTCGCTTCTCCCCGTACCTACGATTGCATCATCTCTCACTTCTGCGACCTCTTCTGGTGTGATCTCTGGCACAGGATTTGCCAAGGCGAAGATCACTGGATGGGGAGCCATTTTGGCAACCATCTCTTTGGTCAGTACTCCTGCTTTACTAAGCCCTAAGAACATATCCGCATTTTCTATCACATCGGAGAGTGTTTCATATGCTGTATCCGCAGCAAACTCTTGCTTGTATTTATTGAGGTCATTTCTGCTTGTGCGAATCACCCCTTTGGAGTCACAGACATAGAGATGCTTGACACCAAGGTTACGGTACATTTTGGCACAGGCCAGCCCTGCAGCACCAGCACCATTGATGACCACCCTCACCTCTCTTATTTTTTTATCAGTCAATTCTGCCGCATTCATGAGCGCAGCCGAGGTAATAATCGCCGTACCATGCTGATCATCATGAAATACAGGAATATCCAACATCTCCTGTAGCTGCTTCTCTATCTCAAAACACTTGGGCGCTTTGATGTCTTCTAGGTTGATACCGCCAAATGTGGGCGCGATCGCAGCAGATGCTGCCACGATCTCTTCTATTTCATGGACATCCATCTCTATATCAAATGCATCCACATCGGCAAACTTTTTAAAGAGTACTGACTTCCCTTCCATGACAGGCTTTCCTGCCACAGCACCGATATCTCCCAATCCCAGCACTGCAGAACCATCAGAAATCACTGCAACCAAATTACCCTTATTGGTATATTTGTAGGCCAAGTCTTCATCTTTTTCTATTTCCAAGCAAGGTATCGCTACACCCGGCGTGTAAGCCAATGAAAGATCCTGCTGTGTCTCACATGCTTTGGTCAGCTCTATAGCTATCTTGCCACCTTCGTGATACTCAAGTGCTCTTGTTTTACTATCTGTACTCATATTTTCTCTCCTCTGCTTGATTAAGGTTGCGAAATTGTACTCCTATCCGCTTTAAGAGTTGGTTGTATACTGCTATATTCATGCTATGTTTTGAAACTTTCCCCAATAAGTCAATTTTTCAAATTGTACCCATCAATATTACTGATTTTTATTGGCTGCACTTTTACTCTTATTTTGATAGAATACGCTACTTTAACTCCGGAGCACTCTTTGGCACAAGTTTCATGTACTCACTGTCACCTCACATTCGATGAATCCGTGATGATCATCGAGAAGGATCAGGAGGAAACACGCTATTTTTGTTGCAAGGGGTGCGAAGGTGTCTATCATCTCCTTCAGGATGAAGGACTTGATACCTTTTATGAAAAACTTGGCAACCAAACTCTGCATCCCGCTACCCAGAGCGATGATGATCTTAGCCGCTTTGATCTAGAAGGGTTCAAAAATAAATATATCAAAACCAACAGTGATGGGTTCAACGAAATCAGCCTCATCATCGAAGGCATCCATTGTTCTGCCTGCGTCTGGCTCAATGAGAAGGTGTTGCACCAGACAGAAGGCATCATAGAAGCCACCATCAACTACTCCAATAACAAAGCCAAAGTTGTCTGGGATGAAGAGGCAATCAAACTCTCTCAGATTATAGAGAAGATTCGCTCTATCGGCTACAATGCCTACCCCTACGATGCCTCCCTGCAAGAAGAACGCGGTATCAAGACACGCAATGACTACTATACCCGTATCCTGGTGGGTGTTTTTGCAACCATGAACATCATGTGGCTGGCTATCGCACAGTATGCAGGCTATTTCTCAGGGATTGAAAAAGAGCATAAAAATATCCTGACTATTGCTGAGTTTGTCCTAGCGACCCCTACACTCTTTTATAGCGGATGGATCTTTTTCCGGGGTGCCTACTTTGGTCTCAAAAACCACTTTGTCAATATGGATCTACTGGTTGCCACAGGAGCATCACTGGCCTACCTCTACTCTATCTATGCCATGATTACCAAACATGGTGAGGTCTATTTTGATTCGGTGACAATGATCATCACCTTTATCCTCGTGGGAAAGTACCTGGAGGTACTGAGCAAAAAACAGGCCAGCGATACCTTGGATAAGATCATCGGTACCATGCCCACAGAGGCCACCGTCATCAAAGAGGGTGAAAAAGCACTGGTCTCTGTTGAAAATATAGAGATCGATGATATTATCGAGCTCAAACCTGGCGAGAAGGTAGCCATAGATGGTATCCTAGAGAATAGTGCCGCCTCTTTTGACGAAAGCTCTCTGACAGGAGAAAATGAGCCTGCCTATAAAGCCTCCGGGGACACCATACTCAGCGGTACCATCTGTCTAGATTCTGTGGTACGTTACCGTGTCACCAAACGCGCAGAGGAGTCACTCCTTCACACAATCACTGAGATGCTCAGTGATTCCATCACCAAAAAACCTTATATAGAACAGTTGGCCAATACTATCTCCGGATACTTTTCGCTGACCATTTTAAGTATTGCTCTGGCAACCTATGCCTTTTGGCAGTGGTATAGTGGCTCCTTTGAAACCGCCCTGATCACTGCAATCGCCGTCATTGTCATCGCCTGTCCCTGTGCTCTGGGTCTGGCAACCCCCATGGCCACCCTCATCGGAGTCTCGCGTGCTGCCAAACGCGGTATCCTTTTCAAAGAATCCCGCATGCTGGAGACCATGGCGAAAAGTACCCTTCTGGCACTGGACAAGACCGGTACCATCACTGAAGGCAAGCCCAGCGTCATCCACCTATATACCTACGATGGGTTTGACCCTGCTCTCCTGCTGGCACTAGTACAGAGCTCCAACCACCCTGTCAGCCAGGGCATACAAGAAAAGTTGTACACCGCCTATCCAAACCTTATCCTGCCCTCTCTTACTGACATCAAAAGTATCGATGCCAAAGGTATCACAGCCAAAAGCAAAGCACAATCACTGGCAGGCGGCAATGCCTCCTTGATGCACTCGCTGGGCATAGAGACAGAGTTCCAAAGTAAACACACCCTCTTTCTCTTTGCACAAGAAGGAAAGATCACTGCCGCTATCGAGCTACAAGACCGTATCAAAAAAGCTGCAAAAGAGACGATCCAGGCACTTCAGTCACAAGGGCTCAAAATCGTCATGCTTACCGGTGACCATGAGGCAAGTGCACACGGCATCGCTAGCAGTGTCGGAATAGAGGCTGTTTATCACTCCCTACTGCCCACAGACAAAGCATCTCTAATTGACAGGTTCCATGAAGCGGGAGAGATCGTGGTTATGGCAGGAGACGGGATCAATGATGCCATCGCTTTAGCCAAAAGTGATATCGCCTGCGCCATGGGAAGTGGCGCAGATATTGCCATAGAGGTGAGTGATGTGGTACTTCTCGATGATAGTCTGGAGCGCCTGGCAGATGCCTTTGAGATCAGTCAGACTACCTTTAGAACCGTCAAGCAAAATCTTGGCTTCTCTATCCTGTACAATATCGTCACAGTACCTCTGGCAGTCGCGGGCTATGTCACCCCACTGATCGCGGCACTCTCCATGAGCCTTAGTTCACTGGTAGTAGTGGCCAATTCAAGCAGAATCAAATTGAGGAGAAAAACATGAGTGGATCGATCATAACGATGATGATAGGCATCTCTACCTTCCTTGGAGCCTTGGGGCTGGCAGCCCTCATCTGGGGAATCCGCACCGGGCAGTTTGATGACCAGTCCAAGTTCATAGACGGTGCTCGCTTTGACAACGAAGAGGAACTGAGGGATGCCATTCAGATGGAAGAGAAGAAAAAGCGCGCCAAGGCAAAGGCAGAGAAAGAAAAAAACTATATGCCTGCAGACTAACTGGTATGCTTAGTAATAGACCTCTCATAAGTGCACTACTGTTTGGGATGTTCCCTGTTGCATTCTATCTGCTTGACTTTATCAACTACTCCAGAGCGGGGAAACTGCTTATCACCGGCATGGCTACAATAGGGCTACTCTCTGCTCTTGCCGAAAAATATCGCTCTTCTCTGCCCAGATGGCTACTCTTTTTTGTCTCCCTCGTACTGTTTGCCAACCTTAGTTTTCATGCGGGTATGAGAGACATATTTGGTGTAGCCCAGGATGAGATGATGATTATGAAATCCATACTTTCTACGGACGGACAGGAGAGTTATGAGTTTTGGCTACAGTACAAGCCCTATCTCATCAAGCACCTTCTGATCTTTGTTTTCTCTTTTGGCCTCTTTTATTTACTAGCACTCAAGCCCAGTGCCAAGAAACAACATATCCCCATTAGCACGACCATACTCTCCTTCTGGATACTATTTTTTGTTGTCGGACATCTGGAAAAGTCTATTCGAAGAGGCAATCCTTTCGTCTATTTTCCTCATTTTTACAATGAATATAGACAGGAGCTTACCGAACTGAAACAGCTCGATCACCTGCTTCAGTCAAACCAGACAGACAGCGCTCTCTCTGGGGTAAAATATTATGGAAAAGATCCCAAGAATACGGTAGTATGGGTGATTGGAGAGAGCAGTACCAGGCATAACTGGTCACTCTACGGCTACGGCAGAGAGACCACACCTCTAATCGACAGTATCCAGCGTGAACTTCTGGTATTCGACCACATCCTAGCAGCGGCACCTATCACCATCCCTGCCTTTGAACGCATGCTTACCCCTGCGACAAAGGCAGACCCTGAGCGATGGAAAAAAGAGCCCAGTGTCCTGCAAATTGCCAAAAAGGCAGGCTACCACACCTACTGGATATCCAACCATACCACTGATGCCCATAATGGTATCACTACTCTCTTTGCTAGACAGGCAGATGAAGTTTATATCACCAACAAAGGCAAAGCCAGAGGAGAAGGATCTTATGATGCTTCTGTACTCCCTGCCTATCAAAAAGCCCTGCAAGACCCTTATGACAAAAAGCTCATACTCGTACACCTGCTGGGATCGCACCCGGCATACAATTTCAGATACCCCGACAGCTATGCCAAGTTTACAGGTAATTTTGATGACGAGGTAGCCAAAAGTCTGGAAAAAAGAGGGAGAGCCAAATGGGCCATAGCATTCAGGAACTTCTACGACAACTCGGTACTCTATGGAGATTATATCAGATATACTCTGCTTGAGAAGCTACAGCAAAGTCCCGATGCGGCACATGCTGCATGGATCTATCATCCTGATCATGGCGAGGATGTCTGTCATCATACCAATTTCTCAGGACATAATAAGCACGCTATAGAGCAGTGGGAGATTCCCATGCTTGTGTGGTCGCCAGTCAAAATGAAAGGCAATACCAAGAGAGAATACAGACTAGACGAGATAGAAAGTACTATTTTGGGTCTCTTGAAAATATCAAGCAGGTATTATCATCCAGACCAAGATATACTCATAAAAAATAGTGCTATTCATGACACAAATTAAGATCTTCATCTATACCACCATCTAAGGACTCTATGCCAGCACATCCAAGCATAGAGTGATATAGCTGGTCATGCGTTACCTTCGCATCCAGTGATATTTTTTCGATATTTTTTCTAAAACTCTTTACCTCTCTGCCTTTGCTATACTTCTGTGAAAACCAAAACATAAATGGTATCATAAACTGCTCTTGTGGGGCTACCTCTCTTGGCTTGCCGTGAAAGTAATAGCCATTTTCCCCCAATGATTCGCCATGGTCAGAAAGATACACCAGCATGGCAGGCTTGCTTGAAAGCATCTCTATGACCGATGAGATGAAGTTATCAATAGCTACAATCGTATTGTCATAGGCATTGATAAGCTCTTTTTTACTGCACTGTGCCACATCTGCATTGGTGCAGGCGGGCTTATAAAGTTCCTGAGATGGGTCAATACGATCAAAGTAGCTCTGATGAGACCCCAGTGTATGTATAATGATCAGTTTTTTTCCACCTTTATAGGAGTCTATCGCCTTTTTTATATATGGTAGCAGTGATCTATCCCTGGTACCGCTTTGCTGCTCCCTGACAATAGCATACTTGGACAGAAGCTTGTCGTAGCCCAAGTAGTGGTAAAAAGCATTGAGCGTCTGAAGAGAGTATATCTCTACTCTATACCCCAACGATCTGAAGATATTTGAGAAGGCTGCATCATTGACATTGTTGCTTTTGTCCTTGCACGCCAAAGGGGAGAACATATAGTTCACAGAACGAAGTGTCAGCGTGTCACATGAGCGTGCATGACGAAAACTATAAAGACCCTTTTGATGATCGAGTCGGGGAGTCGTATCTCTATCATAACCATTCAGCCCAAAATGGTCTCCCCTGCTGGACTCACCAACAATCAAAACAATCAGTTGGGCATTGTCTGGATATTTGTCTTTGTAGTTTTTTGAAATTTTTTGAAATTTTTTATATTTCCGAGTCAATATCTTCCGTGCACCCAAAGCCTTTTTGTACGCATAGATGATGTCCAGTGGAGAAAAACTCCCTATCGCCTGCACCTGCTTATAGTCTCTTATCTGCCCTTTTGCTCGGTATGTGTAGCCTTGTAGATAAGCTACCAGTCCTATCAATACCACTGTGCCACCCAACGCACTCAAAGAGACCTTAAGGACACTCTTGTGGAATCGCATCCTAAAGATAACCAGCATAGGCAAAAATGCTGTCAACGCTAGCCATAGAAATAGTGGCACAGAAAGCATCTCCGTAGTCAAGGACACATCGTTTATCAAACCGCTCAAGACAATATCCTCTGTCACTGTAGCATGGTATCTCCACTTAAAGAATATGGTAACTGCCCCGATCCACACACTCGTTATAGCAAAAAGCTTAAGCAGGTGCTGGCTAAACATACCCACAAGCAACAGCGCGAAGAGAAAGAGAAGCGCCGGTAAAATAGACAGGTAGATCTGCTCCACACTTTGATTACTCACACAATTAAGTACAAACAGGTACAGAGTAGTTACCATACTCAGCACCACAGTGGTAGCTATATTTTTATTCGGCATGGCTCTTTTTGCCTATCGTTTGATGCAATAAAAATGCCAACATTACCACAAAAAAAGCTGTCTCATACTCATACCCAAACAGCGTATGACTCAAACCCAATAAAATATACCCTGCTATAAACATTACACCAGCTCTTGCCGATACAGAATTTTTGTAATTTTTCAAAAAGAGAAACAGTGGAAATAGAAACAGTGCCCAAAGAGATATGAAACCAAGAATACCTGCGTTCACCAGATTGGTCAAAGATTCATCATGGAGATGCCATCTACCCAAAAAGTGCTTTTGGGTTAAGGCATCCTGGCTCACATACCTTGCCGCTGCACTACCGCAATTATGATACCCATATCCTATCAGAGGAGAATCTTTAAAGGCCTTCCATCCGCCTTTGTACATATCCAGCCTTTGACCAAAAGAACTGTTGCTGTTTTGGGCTTCTTTGTTCACAGAGAGTATTCTACCTGTTATTGTATGCGAGAAATACAAATTAGTGCCCAAGGAGACTAGCAGAAACAGAACAATGGTACGCAAGTTTCTTTGCTGATGGCTCTTTAGCATGAGTATGACGTAAATAGCAAGTAGCAATATCAAGGCCGCCAAAGAGCCCCGTGAAGCAGACATCACAATGGCTGTCACACCCCATATGGCTGCAGCAATACTAAACCAAAAGTCCTGTTTTCTCTCTACTGAAATATTTATGATAGAAAAAAAGAGCATCAACACCGACAAATCTCCAAATGTATTGTAGTTGTACATACCGGAAAAATGTCCCCTTCCACTTGCCATGATAAAGCCTGACAAGGCAATCATGCCCGCTATCACAGACCCTGCTTTAAAACTTTTAAGCAATACCTCCGTAGAAACATTTACCTGGCTTATCGTCAAAGCAATAAAAGGTGCAAACAGAAAATACGATATCCTACTCAAATGTGTCCATGCATTGGTAGACTCGTTGGATACCAAAACCGAAAGAAACATCACCATAAAGTACCCTACACTCAGCCAAGAAAGCATCTTGGTTTCGCTAATGAAAAAAGGGTTTATTTTTTTCTTGACCGCTATATAAATACCCATCATAGCTAAGAGTGCAAAGAGTATGATTGCCAAAGGTTTGATGGTCAATAATATTACCGGGAACAGTAGAAAGAGAAAAGTTGCTATCTTATTAAATACCATTATCTGCCACCACCCATCATAAAATTCCTCCTAAATGCTTCGCTCTTGCTCACCTCATCATACTTGCCATAGGCAACCACCCTGCCTGCCTCCAAGACGATCACTTTGTTGCACATTTCGATCGTGGCAAGCCTGTGCGCTATGATGATGCTTGTCTTTTCTCTCATGGTTCTCTCCAGACTTTGCTGGAGCATGCTCTCTGTATTGGCATCCAGTGCAGAGGTAGCCTCGTCTAGCACAAAAAGAGATCCACCTTTGTAAATAGCTCTGGCCAAGGCAATTCTTTGGCGCTGTCCTCCTGAGAGTCTGTTACCAAATTCGCCTGCTATCGTCTGGTCTGCCCGTGGCAACTGATCTATGAAGCCACACTGGGCCTTATCCTTGGCTGTTTTATACTGCTGTGCATCCCACGCCTCTCCATAGAGGATATTCTCCTGAACCGTAGTATTAAAGATACCTGCACTCTGGTTGACATAAGAAATCTCTCCTCTAAGAGAACTGATGGTATATGCCTCCTGCTGTCTGCCATTTATCCCTATGCTACCACTTGAAGGCCTTGCCAAACCAAACAATAGAGAGATCAAACTGCTCTTGCCTGCACCACTCTTGCCTACGATAGCGACCCTGTCTCCCTCCTCTATCTCAAAAGTAATATCCTCCAATATCACCGTATCATCTATGCTATACCCAATAGTGTCAAAGCTAATTCGTTTTATCTGCTCCACTTGAGTGGCACCTTCCGTCAAGCGTTCCTTTGGTAGCGAGAGGATTCCTTCTACTCTCTCTATGTAACCGTTAAGCATATATAGCACAATGTAATTCTGTGTGAGATTTTTGATCGGCGCATACAGCATCATCAGTGCCACCATAAACGCAAAGAAGTCTCCCGGTGTCATACTCCCCTCTATGACAAAATGTCCTCCTACATAGATTACTACAGCAATCGCTGTCGCAACAAAGAACTCCATAAACGGAGAGGAGAGCAGCTGATACTTCGCCAACTTGACTTGAAAGTTCTCATAGCGATTTAAAAACTTGGAAAAAAGCCCTGCTTCATAGGCCTGACGATTATAGACTTTTACCAGGTCAAAATGATTTAGAGACTCATTGATACGGTTTGACATTTCAGAGATCATTATCTCAGAGCTGCTAGTATGACGCTTAACACCTCTGCCCAATAGCTTCACAGGCACCACCATCAATATGCCTATACCTATCGCATAAAGAGAGAGTCTCCAGTCACTATAGAGAATAACAACAATCAGGGCGACAATCGTCAAAAAACTGATGATCAATTGTGGTATGGTTTTGGCTATCGTATTTTGGATATTGAGTGCTGTCTGGATGATCATGGCATTGATATCTCCCGTAGTAAGTCCCTTGACCGCAGCATACTCTGCATCAACCAGCCTAAAAAACATACTTTCTCGAAGCGTGTTGGCGACCCCCACACCTACCCGTGTCATCAGATAGCTACTCGCAAAACGCGACAGCCCTCTGAGCAGGAAAAGAGTGATGACGACCAAAGGCAGTACGACCAGCATCCTCTCGTCTTTGGCAATAAAAATATCATTAAGAATGTATTTAAAAATATAGGCACTCAATGCACTGGTCACCGCTACCAAAATCATGGATATTGCAATAATCAAAAAATATTTTTTATATTTGAGTAGGTAGGGAAGCAGAAACTTCACACTATACCATACATCTTTGGATGCCAAGTTTTTATGTTTCAAACTTTTATCTCCTTCCAACGGTTGTAGAGCCAGAGCCATTGTTCGGGTGCCTGATCTATCTGTGATTCTATGGCGCTATAATAAGATTGCGTCAGGAGAGAAAGCCTTGCATTCTGATCCTCGCTATGAGACTCAGGAGATACGATCGGATCCCCAACGTGAAGTGTAAAACACTCTATGCCAACCCTCTGGATAAATACAGGGACGATAGCTGGGTCATACTTCTCTTTAAGCATTGCCGGTGCTTTGGTTGCAGCAGTAGGATGTCCAAAAAAAGTAACGGGGATACCATTGGGAGGCTGAACGACCTGGTCGATCATCAGAGAGATGATTTCATCTCTCCTTAGCGCCTTGGTCAATGCAATCATAGACCCCTTATGGTCTACCATTCTACTGCCGTATCTCTGACGAAATGGGGTGATGATTCGGGTATCGATCAGACTTTGGGGGTCATGCTTGACTACATTGACCAGCGGGAAACCACACTTACCCAAAAAAAGACCCAGCAGCTCCCAGTTGGCATAATGGGCGGTAATAAAGATCATACCATTATTGGCATTTTTCTGTATCTGCTTTAACTTTTGGATACTTTCATCTGCATTGGTGATCGAAGCCATGATACTCATCCGCTTATTATAAAGCAGTATAGTCTCAGCCACTGTTTGAGAGAGTGCATGGTAAACTCTCTTGCCAAACTGAATTACCTCTTTCTCATTCTTTTCCGGGAATGCCCGCCTAATATTGGCATGCGTAATCGCTACTCTTTTTGGTTTTCTTCGGTAATAGAGAGTAAGCAGCCAGCTACTGAAGCGATACACCATGCTTTTTGGCATTATTCTTCCCACGAACAGAAAGAGTTTGAAAAAATAATACATAAACTTTTGCTTCATCTGCCCACTTTAGTGTATAATTGATGACATTCTACCACAAGGCTGATGATGATATGTATATTCGATTGTGAAACAATTCCCGATATTGATTTGATACACCAGACCTTTGATATCACCAAAAAGAGTGAACTTGAGAGTATCAAGGAGGCACTTGCGGTGTACGAGACACAAAAAGGCAGCACTTTTCTCCCTTTGCCTTACCATAGACTCGTCGCACTCTCTGCGGTCATTGCAGATGAGTTTGGTCGCTTTGTCAAGGTAGGCGACTTTGGTGAAGGACAGGATGACGAGGAGAGTATCATTCGTCATTTCTTCCGCTTTATCGAAGAGAAGAACCCCAAGCTCGTCTCTTTTAACGGCAGAGGTTTTGATATGCCCATGCTACTAATCCGTGCGATGAAGTACAACATCTCCTTTCCTGCCTGGTTTGACCAAAACAATCCTATGCTCAACAAAAGCAAATGGGAAAACTATCGGCAACGATTTGCAGAGCACTTCCACATGGATCTGCTCGACTCCATGGGGAGCTTTGGTGCGGTGCGCAATCTCAAACTCGATACCCTCTGCACCATGGCAGGCATCCCCGGTAAATATGATGTCAGTGGCGACCAGGTACTCGATCTCTACTATACCGACAAGCTCAACCTCATCAAAGAGTACTGCCAGTCTGATGTCCTCAATACCTACTGGCTCTATCTCAAATATGAGCTCCTCAGAGGTGACCTCACCCTTCCCGACTACTACAGTTTCCTACAAACCATGAGAGACAACCTACCGCAACTTGGCTACCATAAGCCTTTTTCAGATGCGATAGAGCAGGAACTGGGTAAATATGAAGATTTGCAATAAGGCTATTTGGATATAATCGCGGTACTATTATTTTAAAATGAGAAATAAACCATGAGAATAAAACGAGTACTATCATGATCGGTATTGTAGATTATAAAATGGGCAATCTGGGATCCGTATTTAATGCCTTTGTCAAAGTCGGTGCCAAGGCAGAACTGGTCAGTGATCCAGACAAGCTGTCAGCGTATGACAGAGTGACCCTGCCTGGTGTGGGAGCTTTCCCTGATGCAATGGCACACCTCGACCAAAGTGGCATGGCAGAAGCGATCAAAACATTCGCCAATACAGGCAGACCCCTGATGGGTACCTGCCTTGGTATGCAGCTGCTATTTGACAGCTCTTCAGAGTTTGGTGATCATGCAGGGTTGGGGCTGAT
>JALWVW010000228.1 GCA_027079365.1 Campylobacteraceae bacterium
CCGTATTGACCGGAAAAGTGATGGAGGATGTGAAAGAGTATCTCCCCAAGCAGGACAGTTATGTTTTTTATAAGGGTGCAGGGTGTAAAGAGTGTCAGCATTCAGGCTATTTTGGTAGAGAGATGATTTCTGAAGTACTGCCAATCAGTGAAAAAATGTCACGCATGATCGCAGCGGGTGCGTCTAAAGAGGAGATGACAAGTCAGGCCAATGAAGAGGGATTTGTTAATATGTTTCAAGATGGCGTCCTAAAAGCGCTGGAAGGCAAGACAACGATCGATGAAATTCTAAGAGTAGCGAGGTTGTAAGGATGTATTTCAAAGTCACACTGGTATCGAAAGGGAAAAAGACGGACCATGTTGTAGAGGCAAACAACAGAAGAGAAGCCGCACTAAAAGTCAAACGAAATATCCCTAATTCCAATGTGGTAGGTACCAAAGAGGTTGCGACACCTGCAGGAGAGACTTTTGCAAAGATGATGAAAGATTTCTCAAGGCGCTCAAAAGGGAAAATACCAATTGAGCAGAAAATCTCCACTATCAGACAGATTGCTGTCATGACGGATGCGGGAATTGCGATCCATGATACACTGGAGGATGTGTCTGAAAATGTAGAGAATAAGAGGCTCAAAGAGATCTACGGCACAATCTCTGCGGATATTAATGCGGGTAAAAGTATGTCAGATGCTATCATCCCCTATGGAGATGATTTTGGGCAGGTGGCACTGGCTATGACCAAGCTGGGAGAGAGTACAGGTAACTTTCCAGAGTCTTATCATAAGTTGGCAGATATTCTGGAAGATATCAGAGATAATGTCTCCAAATTCAAAAAAGCGATCCGATCTCCGATGATTACGCTTACGGCTATGGCGATTGCTTTTACCATTTTGATCATGGTGGTGGTTCCCAAATTTAGAGCTATTTTTGAGGAATTCAACACCGAGTTGCCGCTCCCAACAAGAATCCTTCTTGGCATTGAGTGGGCTTTTACCAATTACGGACTCTATATACTTATTGGGCTTATTGCCTCTATTTATTTGCTTATTTTCACCTACAAGAACAATGAAGAGTTTAAATACAAGATAGACAAACTGTTGATCCATCCCAAGTTTTATCTCATAAACAAGGCGATCTTTCTTTCTACTATGCATAAATACACTTTAGTTTTCGGAGAGCTTGTTCGGTCTGGTATTCCTGTCTCGGAGGCGCTGCAGACAGCAGTAGGCATGGTAGATAACCTCTATATCAAAGACAAACTTTTGACTGTCAATGCCAATAT
>JALWVW010000229.1 GCA_027079365.1 Campylobacteraceae bacterium
CCTCGGTATACCGTGTAGAATCCATAGACGATGACGATGATCGAAGCCAGATTCATCATCACCTTTCTGATGCCGCTCTTTGTAAAGATCCCTGCGAAAAATCCCAGAGTAAAAAGTGACGGGATCGTGCTAAGCCCGAAGATAAACATCACGAACGCACCCCAGAGAGGGCTGCCCGTACTCGCAGCGGTCACAGCGAAGAAATAGACCAACCCGCAGGGTAGCAGACCATTGAGCAGTCCCAGGATATAGAAGCTCGATAGAGAGCGTGAGCGCAGTACCGAGCGGAAGACTTGCTGATACCAGCCGCTACGGCTGAAGGAGTGCTCCAGCAGTGTTAGAAACTTGAGCCTCCCAACGATAGAGAGCCCTGCTAGGATCATGAAAATCCCAGCAATGATCGTCAGAGTCGCTATCGCTGTACCGCTGAAGGAGACCACGCCTCCGATCGCGCCAAAGACCGCTCCCATCGTCGTATAGGTAGTGACACGGCCCAGTGAGTAGACGAGGTGTGCCACGCCCTGAGAGAGCTTGGAGGAGTTCTCATTGATCTTGGTACTGCTGTAGGCGATCACGATCCCTCCGCACATACCGATACAGTGCCCCATCGACCCCAAAAAGGCAATAGAGATGATGGAGAGTATGTCTATCGTATCCATCAAATCCCCAACAGTTTCTTGCGAATTTTAGGATCCGTCATATTCTCTCCACGCATCATCCGAAGAGTCATCTCGTCAAAGCCTATGCTTTTGGCATCTCCCTTGGCTCTGGCACCGAAACCATAGTGCATCGCCGTATGATCTGATACCCCATACCGTGCCTTTCTGGCATCGATCCACTTTTGGGTGTCGAGCGTATGTACCCAAAGTGTCGCTTTGTCCTTGAAGGGCTTGTCCTTGAGCCAGAGCACCATGCACCCCGGATCATCGAAGAACCATGTACGCCCGTCAGGTGCAATCACCTCCGCAGCATTTCTTTCACTTTTAAGGAGCATGGCACACTGGGTATCGTTGGTCTTGCCTATCTGGATAGGCAGAGGCTTGGCAGCAGTATTGCCTGTAACGATTGTGATCGGTCCCTCCTTTTGCGCCATAGAGACAAAAATACCGGCGATGATCGCCACCATCACTATACTCACTAAAATAGGTAAAACTCTTTTCACAATAAGACTCCGTTTTTGAGATAATAGACTGCTACATAGGCAGTGCATAGTAGCACAAAAGCGCTAAGCAGCAGCAGTGCCCAGCGCCGCTCCCTGCGACGCTCTTCTTGGAG
>JALWVW010000230.1 GCA_027079365.1 Campylobacteraceae bacterium
TGGCTGTCGCCATTGGTGGGCGATATTGGCGATCATCTGCCCTAGGCTGGCAAAACGGGACTGTGCAAAGAGGATCTTCTGCTTCTCTTCATTCTTCTGTACCTCATCCTGTACCCGCTGCTCAAGGTATCGGTTGAACTTGTAGAGCTCTTTGGTCTGCTCTGCCACACGCTGCTCAAGTGTCTGGTTGAGCTGTGTCAGCTCGCGCTCTTTTTCTTCAAGTGCCAGCTTGAGTTTTACTTCCTGCGTCACATTGTAGCGGATAGCGATAAACTCCTGGATCTCTCCATGATCATTGAGTATGGGTGTGATGGTGGTATTGACATAGAAGGTGCTCCCGTCTTTGGCCAGGTTTTGCACCATGGCGCTGTAGGGGTTTTTGGAGAGGATGGTTTGCCAGAGCAGTTCAAAAGTGCTGTCGGGTACATCAGGATGTCGTACAATGTTGTGGTTTCTTCCAATCAGCTCCTCGCAGCTGTACCCGGAGATTTCACAGAACTGCTCATTGACGAAAGTAATAATCCCGTCAATATCAGTCTTGGATACAATATTGGAGTTTTCGATAGCCTCACGGTATTGTTCAAACATCTCTGTGCCCTATCTCCTTCTCCATGTCTGTGTACGGTAGAACATAAGGATATATCCCCGTACTTTGAGATTGGCGCCCTCCTGCCAGATTTCACAGGTGTACCATTTTCCATTTTTAGGGTCGAGGATCTTCCCTCCCTGCCATTTGCCCTTTTTGAGTTTTAGTCCGCTGAATATGGTCATGCCAACAATAGGTTTGTTCTGCAGTTTACCTTTGCATTTGACACATTTAGTAGTAGCGGGGCGCGAGAGCAGTTTCTGGATAGTGCCGGAGATGGTGTTGCCATGCTTGGTGATTCTGACGATAGACTTCTTTTTACCTGTCTTGTCATCATAGGTGACCCAATTGCCCGTGATACCAGCATGGATAGTGCCAGCCAACAAAGCTATAGATAACAGTGATAATAGGATTTTTTTGACAGGGTGCATAACTTCTCCTTTTATTTGGGTGCCCTTTGGTGAAGATATTATAACCAAATATCTTTGGAACTATGCTACAATATCGCCAAAAAAGGGATCACTGTGCCTACACTGGAAAAATTGATAGACACATTGGGGAGACAGGATTTGTTTCTGACCGGTGGTGCGGGCGTGGGTAAGAGCTATCTGACCAATGAGGTGATCTCCCGGTACCGAAAAGAGGGCAAGCAGGTGGTGGCATTGGGTTCTACCGGGGTGAGCGCTGTCAATGTCGGTGGCTTCACGATCCATAGCTTCTTTGCCTTTGGAATCTCTGGCAACTTTGATGAACTCGGACAGAGCGACAAGCGAAACAAGAAGCGCTTGAATGATCTGAAGAAGATACTCAAGGCCACTGATCTGATTGTAATCGATGAGATCAGCATGGTTAGTACCGACCTCATGGATATGATCCTCTATCGATTGGAGAACTACGGCTACCATGGTCGGTTGATGCTAGTAGGGGACTTTTACCAGCTCCCCCCTATTGTAAAAGGTGGCAGAGGAGGGCTATTCGGCGAGATGCTTTTTGCCTTTGAGAGTACGGCATGGCAGCGCATCGATCCCGCTGTGATCATGCTGACTGAGATGAAGCGTACACAGGACAGGGAGTTTACCCATATACTCTCCAAAGTGAGAGAGGGAATTTGTGACACAGAAGTGGTGGACTATATGTTTGGTCTGTGCAATCACGAGGAGGTGTATGGACATGAACCGACCTATCTCTTCGGACGCAATGCGGAGGTGGAGGGGATGAATCGTGAAAGTCTCAATCGCTTGGATACAGAAGAGACTATACTGTTTGCTGCATTGGAAAAGTTTGGTGTGGTGCATGAGAAACGCCTGGAAAGCTGGAAAAAACTTCTCCCGATAACAGAACAGCTGACACTCAAAGTAGGGGTGCCGGTACTCTTTACGGTCAACAAATGGGGAAAGTTTGTCAATGGTGAGCGGGGCGTATTGCGAGCGATTGAGGAGGAGTACCTGCTGGTGGAGAAAGAGGAGGAGTTTGTGAGGGTAGAGCGGCATGAGTTTGACCTGCTGGATATGATGGTGCACGATGATGGCAAGATAGAGCAGCTCTCTCTGGCGACACTCAGGCAGTTTCCCATCAAACTTGCCTATGCGGTGACCATTCATAAATCACAAGGGATGAGCATCGATCGTTTGGTCTGCGATGTCAATCATATCTTTGCTCCCAGCCAGTTCTATGTGGCGATCTCTCGGGCAACAGACCCAAAACAGCTCAAAATTGACTTCAGCCGTGGTGACCTCCCTGGGTACTTGCAGCGTGTTATTCATGTGGATGAGCGGGTAAAGCGTTATTACGAGAAGGTTGAGTAATGAAGATTAATATCTATATCATAGACAAAAAGGGCAAAAAGGATCTCTATGCACCCTTGCTGGAGCATTACAAGAAGAGTAGCAGGCAGTTTGCACAGGTAGAGATACATGAGATCTTCAGCAAGGAGATCGCCAAAGCACACGACATCTCTGCTTCGGCAGCCAGAAAACAGTATACAGCAGCCCTGGAACGCTATATGGCTGATAGTTATTCTGTTGTGCTGGACCCTGCATCCAAAGAGGTAGATAGTCATGAATTCTCAGAACTGCTTAAGGATAGAGGTGTGGTGAACTTCTTTATTGGCGGTGCATACGGCTTTGAGAGGGATTTTATCACTAAATCTAATAAAGCCATATCATTTGGTAAAATAACGCTGTCACATAAACTGATAAAAGTGGTATTGATGGAGCAGGTCTTCAGGGGACTTACGATCTTGCATCACCATCCTTATCACAAATAAATGCCAAGGGGAAGTCTTGACAAGTAGAAATATGGAACCATTCAAAAAAGAGCTTTTAAAGAGA
Source organism: Campylobacteraceae bacterium (assembly GCA_027079365.1). Lineage (GTDB taxonomy): Bacteria > Campylobacterota > Campylobacteria > Campylobacterales > Sulfurovaceae > JAAXPZ01. The sequence continues at coordinate 2,917 of JALWVW010000230.1, forward strand.
AAAGAGCAGATAGAGAAGAACTTGAGCGGAACATTTAGTGAGATGTCCGAAATGAGAGCACTGGATCTGAACGATGAGGCAGATTATGCAGCGGTAGCTGTGGAAACAGATATTGATGCCGCTATTATGGAGCAGCAGCGTAAAGAATTAGCCGAAATTGAACTTGCTTTGGATAAAATAAGGGACGGTTCTTACGGTATCTGTGAAATGTGTGAAGATGAGATCAATGTGGAGCGTCTTCGGGTCAAGAATTTCGCACGCTTTTGCATAGCATGCCGTGAGATCACAGAGAAAGAACACCACTAAAAGGATTTCACTATGCGTATAGGTCTTTATACCTTTGCTTCGTTGGCATTGATTGGTCTGATCGCTGCCTTTGCCTACACTGTCAATCCGGGTAATTTTGTCTATGAAATAGCAGGAATCAATCTTAATTTTCCTATTGCTTTGTGGATAGCTATTCCCATGCTCATCCTTCTTGTGATGACCATTTTTCATATGATTTATCATGGTACCAAAAGCTTTTTTGCCAAGAGAAAATGGATCAGAGATGCCAATGAGCTTCAAGATGCGCTCTACTGGTCATTATTAAAGGAGCCCAAAGCACATCATTTTTCTATTCCCGAGATCAAAAGTGGTGCTGCGCTGCTTTCTGTCTCTTCGTTGAATATATTGGATTCTACCGAGGGGCTTTCAGAAAAGCTAGGCAAAACCATCAACTGGGTGAAGAAGATCCAAGAGGGCGAGTATGTAGATCTCAAAGAGAAAAAAGTAGCCAAATTTCTTTCTGTATCCAATCCTTTGGTGATACACAATACCCTCAACAGACTAGAGCAGAATAGTGAGTTTGCAGAATCTATACTTCTTTCCAAGGATGAGCATGCACCGGAGGTTGTATTGCGTGCAATTGAAACGCTTGCTACCAAGGAGACACTCTTTAAGATGAGAAAGTTTGCCAAAATGTTGGATGGTACGCATCTTGCACTGATACTTGAAAGAGCAGATGCTGGGGAGGATGTCGGATTGACGGCAGATAATGTTGACTTTCTTGCCCAGAATATTGATCTGACATGTGCAGACTATATGCGCCTGGCCAGAAGTACTATCACGAAACTCACGCCTGATGAGAACCTTACACTCTTTAAGAAATTTGCTCAGGAGAAAGAATCTGCACAAAATGCCTACCTCTATCTCCTCTTCCAATATGAGATGCTTGACGAGGTCAAAGCCTACCTTGAGGAGAGCGAAGAGAGTGAGTTCAAGCCTTTCAGGGCACTGTATATACTCAAAAAAGGAAAATACAACTACCGTGTGAGTGATATCATCAGTAGTGCCAATGTCTGTAATGGGAATTGATTTTTCTACCCCTCTTTACGCGTTAGCCCCTCTTGCGGGCTTTACCGACCTTCCTTTTCGTTCTGTGGTCAAAAAGTTCGGTGTAGACCTTACTGTCAGCGAAATGATCAGCGCCAATGCACTGGTTCATAACTCTAAAAAAACCTATAAAATGATGGAAAAGAGTCCTATGGAGGACATCTATGCGATCCAGATCGCAGGTTCTGATCTGGAGGTGGTTAAGAGGGCAGTAGAGATTATTAATCAGAGAGAAGAGATTACTGCTATTGATCTCAACTGTGGCTGCCCGGCACCCAAGGTGGTCAATAATCTTCAGGGATCCTCTCTTTTGACAGACCTACCTCAAATGGGAAGAGTGATTGAAACCATCAAAAAATATTCGAACAAACCCTATACTTCTGTGAAATTTCGCCTAGGTTTCAATGAAAAAAATCATACCGAGATCGCCAAGATATGTGAGGCATCAGGTGCTGACTATATTGCAGTTCACGGACGAACACGCGCAGGAAGATACA
>JALWVW010000231.1 GCA_027079365.1 Campylobacteraceae bacterium
GTAGTCGAATACTGCGGATACATCGGGAATAGCATGATCTCTTCGATCCCTATCTTTTGAAACTCTCGCAGCGCATCCACTGCAAAAGGCGGCACATACCGCATAGCAGGGCGCACAGGCAGTACCAAGCGTTGCTCAAGTTTGCTACAGAGCGATTGGGACATCTCTGTCAAAGGAGACTTCCCTCCGATTGATCTATAGTTCTCTTGGGCCTCATGGAGTCGTTTCTTGATGATGATGTTGCCGACAAACTGACGCAGATACTTATTCATCGGCAGGATATAGGGGTCTGCAAACATATTGCGTAGAAAGAGTTCTACTTCATCGATGCTGTTTGGGCCACCCATATTGAGCAGCAGGATACCTTTTTTCAATGTATTTACTCCAAAAATAGTTAAGAGATAGTATCAGATTTTTGGTTTAGCATGGATTACAGTATACTATCATTATGAAAAACACAAACCTGCACCGCTGCCCTTGGGCAAATCCAGAAAATCCGCTATATCTAGACTACCATGATCACGAATGGGGTGTACCGACCTATGATGACAAGGCGCTCTTTGAGCTTCTCGTTCTTGAGGGTGCACAAGCTGGACTATCATGGGAGACAGTGCTCAACAAGCGAGAAAACTACCGTGAGGCCTTTGATCATTTTGATGTGCAAAAGGTCGCAGCCTATGACGAGGAGAAGATAGAAGCCCTCCTGCAAAACCCAGGTATCGTCCGCAATCAGCTCAAGATCCGCTCAGCCATCCGCAATGCTAAAGTCTTTATCGAGATTCAGGAAGAGTTTGGCAGTTTCTCAGCATTTATCTGGGAGTATGTAGACCATACACCTATCCTCAACCATTTTGAGCATATCGAGGAGCTCCCTGCCCAGACCCAACTCTCCGAATCCATCTCCAAAGCACTCAAGAAACGAGGGATGAACTTTGTAGGACCAACCATCATCTATGCCTATATGCAGTCTATCGGGATGGTGAATGATCATTTGGTGGGATGTTTTGCAAGAATTAGGAATTAGGAATTAGGAATTAGGAATTAGGAATTAGGAGTTAGGAGTTTGTTATGTAGGGGCGATTGTTTTCACACCCTACGGATTTTCTATCTCTTATTTGCCTTGGATGTAATCCAGATCCGAAATGATTGTCCAGGCTCTGGCTTTTTTCATGTAGGCTCTTTGAGAGGCGATGATCTCTTTGAATAGAGGACTTTTTGCACTCTTTTCGGCCACCAGATCGTTGGTGATCTTTCTTAGTTGTCCCATAATCTCTGGTGAGAAGGTTTTGACCTTGATATGGGGGTAGTCTTTCTTCATCGTTGCCCATGCTTCACTGTTCATATGATAGAACTCAATATACATACGGTACGCTGCCAGTCTCATTGCATTACGAAGGATGCTCTTGTGCTTGTTGCTAAGCTTGTCATAGGCCTTTTTATTGACCAAAAACTGTGCCTCGGCACCAGGCTCATGCCACCCTGTATAATAGTAGGGAGCGATCTTGTGGAAACCCATCTTGATATCCATACCCGGTCCTACCCACTCCAGTGCATCAATCGTGCCACGATCCAGTGAGGTATAGAGCTCACCCGGTGGGATATTGGTCACAGAGACTCCCAGCTTGGAAACCACTTCACCAGCAAAGCCTGGTATCCGCATTCTGAGTCCTTTGAGGTCATCGACTGTTTTGATCTCTTTTTTGAACCAGCCACCCATCTGATTACCAGTATTTCCACCCTGAAAAGAGAGCAGCCCATATTTGTCGTATGCCCGCTTCATCAACTCAAACCCACCGCCAAACTCCATCCAAGCCATACGCTCAGGTGCCGTCATACCAAAAGGCATCGTTGTGAAAGGCATCAAATTGATATCTTTGCCTTTCCAAAAGTAAGAGGTCGTATGTCCCATCTGATACTGGCCACCCTTGACCATATCGAAGATTCCCATGGGCGCCTTGTGCTTATTGGAAGAGTCCACACGGATCGTGAACTCGCCACCACTCATCTGCTCCACATACTCTGCTACTTTTTCAGAGGCTGTAATGATAGGGACAGCTGCACTCCCCCATGTGGTTGCCATCTTCCACTTGACTCTATCTCCCGCATGGGCAGCTACTGCTACCATAGCCAGAAGAAAGAGCAAAGCAGTTTTTTTGCTTAGTTTCATTGTTTCTCCTTGAATTTGAACAAGGGTCATTCTACTGAATTACTTCTTAGACCCATTGTCAAAAAAAGATTTTTTGCAACAAATTTCTAATTTCTAATTTCTAATTTCTAATTCTTGGCTATAATCATCCTATGAAAACATATGCCTACCCCCATACCCCCATACCCTTCAATTTTCAGCAAAGCGTAGAGCGCTTTCATGTAGAAGAACTTCCTCTCTTTGAGCCTAGTGGCAAAGGGGAGTTTCTACTTCTTGATATCAAAAAATATGATCTTAGTACCTGGCGGCTGCTCAATATCTTTAAAGAGGCGACAGGAGCGGATGACAGAGAGATCGGCTATGCAGGTCTCAAGGACAAAAACGCAACGACCTCCCAGCGCATTTCCCTACCCATAAAGTATGAAAAGATGCTGAAGAATATCACTACTGACCGTATCAAGATTTTGAAGAAAAACCGCAATCATCTTCCTCTTAAGGTCGGACAGCTCAAAGGAAACCACTTTGAGATCATTCTAACGCATATTAGCCCCGATGATGCCCAGCGCTTCTCCAAAGTAGGCGAAAAAATGTCCGTCGAGGGGTTCCCCAACTACTATGGCTATCAGCGCTTTGGTGAAGATGGCAAGAGTTGGCAACAAGGCAAAGAGATCGCACACAGCGGAAAACGTCTCAAGGGCGCCAAAGAAAAGCTCCTGGTTTCAGCCTACCAGAGCTACCTTTTCAACCGCTGGCTCTCTCAGCGGGTCAATCTCTCGCAGGTCGTCACAGACCACAGCCCCAAAGAAGCTGCCCAGATACTGGGCTACCCCGCCCCTCTGATAGAGGTGCTTACCAGGCAGCCACAGTTCTTCAAGCTCTTCATCGGAGAGGCACTGATGCAATACCCCTTCGGCAAGCAGAGCTACTGCAAGGATATGGCACATACCGCGCAGAGATTTCAGAAAAAAGAGATCAGCCCCACAGGACTACTTGCTGGCGACAAAGTCTCCCGCGCACATGCTGATGCTGCCTATCTGGAGCAGCCCCACGATGATGAGGAGCTCACCAGTCTCAGGGGAGACCGGCGCTTTGCTTGGATCTGGCCGGAAGCCTTCTCTTGTGAATATGCCAAAGAAACGGCTACCCTAACAGTCAAGTTTACCCTACCCAAAGGCGCCTATGCCACTGCCTTTCTTGAGGAGATAGGCAAATACTCACTCCGCCCCCAGAGGAAGCGGTAGACCCAGGATGCACTACTTTTCCAAGCGATATTTTTTTGTCTTTCTATTCATCAGTGTAGGCATGGCTCATGCCGGCTACAGCATCAAGCCCGGCAAACGCCCACGAACTACTATCGACCGACTCCCCTTTCATACTGTCGCAGACATGAAACAGGTACCACAACACACCTCCTATTATGCTAAACAGCTCATTCCTCTGTCCCGATCCAGACAGAAACAATATGACCGTGCATACAACAAACGCTACTTTGCCCCATGGCGCATGATGAGAATGAATGAACCCGAAGCTGACCTCACCTGGCAGGTGCGTTTCGTGCAGAAAAAAAAGATCTATGATGGTCACAAGCATCTCCTCCCTCCCAAAATCTGGCAGTGGTGGATCAAAAACTCCAATCTGGAAAATATTGATACCGTCAAAGGCAAGGCGATCTCTATCCGGCATACCAATCTCAGGGCATTCCCCACTGATACCCCTGCCTATCGTGACCCCTGGAAAAGTACCGAAGGTTTCCCTTTTGACTACAATCAAAACTCTGAACTACACCTCAATGTCCCCCTCTACATCTCACACTACTCTCGGGATAGAAAGTGGGCATTTGTCCATGCAGGACATGCCTTTGGCTGGGTCAGGTTCTCCGACATCGCTTTGGTTGGAAATGATTTTGCCAAGCGCTTCAAAACAGGCCGCTATGCAATAAGTACCAGAGATAATCTTTTTCTCTATAAAGGAAAAAAACGCTTTAGCATCCTGAAATTAGGTACACTCTTCCCTCTCTCTCGCAACGGCAAACTGCTCTCTCTGGCTACACGCAACAGCAAGGGACATGCCGTACTCAAAAGAGTCAAGAAACCTGCTGATGCCCTTATCGCCCCCAAGCCTGTTGCTTTTACGCCAGGCAATGTCGCCTATATCTCCCAACAGTTTCGCAATGAGCCCTATGGCTGGGGTGGCAAACTCTATACCAGAGACTGCTCGGCTACGACCAGGGATTTCTTCGGATGTTTTGGTATCTTTCTCGACCGCAACTCTGCCAAGCAGGCAAAAAGCGGCAGCAGTATCAACATCAAAGATATGGAAAAGCGTACCAAAAAAGAGGCGATCATCCGCTATGCCAAACCCTTTCGCTCACTACTCTATGTGCCGGGGCATATCGGTCTCTATCTAGGTCAGTACAGAGGTGAGCCTGTCATTCTCCACACCTACTGGGGCATTCGGCTCAATAACTGGGAAAAATATACCCTGTCCCGCACCATCATTACAACGACAGAACCAGGCAAAGAGCATCCGCAGATCAGAGAAAAAAGCAAACTGATCAACACCCTCCAAAAGATCATCAATTTCTAAACTGCTTGCTCTCTCGGCTGACCTTCATAGTTTGATTGTATTCCGCTGGGGGGG
>JALWVW010000232.1 GCA_027079365.1 Campylobacteraceae bacterium
ACATCTTTACCTTCGACATCTCCAATAACATTCATCACCTCTGCCTCATTGGCTTTTTCTCGTCGCTTGTCCACAATCACCATATCCAGACCCAGCTCTTTGGCAAAATATCTGGCTCTGGCCACTCCGCCCACATCAGGAGAGGCAATGACCGGATTGGGGAAATTCTTCGCCCTGATGTAATCCATGAAAAGAATTGCACCGTACAGGTTGTCCACCGGGATATCGAAAAATCCCTGTATCTGAGAGGCATGCAGATCCACAGTGACCATCCGGGTAATACCGGAGGTTTCCATAAGATTGGCCACCAGTTTGGCAGAGATAGGTACCCGGGGTGCTGCTTTTCTGTCCTGTCTGGCATAGCCGTAGTAAGGCACCACAGCTGTAATTGATCTGGCCGACGAGCGCTTGAGAGCGTCAGTCATAATCAGAAGCTCCATGAGGTTAGCATTGGCTGGTGCGCAGGTAGGCTGGATGATAAAGACATCCTTGCCTCGGACACTCTCTGCGATCTGTACGGAGATCTCTCCGTCAGAAAAACGTTTGATCCTGACTGGAGAGAGTGGCATCTCCAGATATTTGGCTACCTCGATCGCTAGCGCTTCGTTTGCTGTCCCCGAAAAAAGCATGTAGTTACTCATCTGTTCTGCCCTTATATAGTAAAGTGCGGTATTTTACAGTATTGTTGATAAAAAGGCGGTAAGGCATACCTTTTTCAAAGTACTTAATGACTACACTTACAGTAGCAAAACTGAAGACGGACAAATGATACGAAGAACCTTTAAAAAGAAGCATGACAAGCCACAGGGAAAACTGGACAAACTCATAGAGAAGTACAATCTCCCCAGAGAGTATCTCTCTGTCAATCGCAAATCGATCTCGCGTGGCATCCTCTTTGGTCTCTTCTGGGGGTTCATTCCCATGCCTTTTCAGATGGTAGGGGTCATGGCACTCACGCCGTTTTTCAAATTCAATGTTCCTATTGCTATCGCCATGGTCTGGCTCTCCAACCCCTTTACTATGCCACCTATGTACTATATGGAGTACCTCACTGGCAACCTTATTCTCGGTTGGGAAGGCATCAGTGGCGTCGAACTCACCATGCATTGGTTCAAGAGCCACTGGGATCAGATCGTCATCCCTCTCTATGTCGGCACAGCCTTTTACTCTGTCATCGTCTCTACCTTGATCTACTTTTTAGTCAACTGGCTTTGGATACGCTCTGCCAAACACCACTGGAGAGAGAGAAAGCGGGAGAATCGTAC
>JALWVW010000233.1 GCA_027079365.1 Campylobacteraceae bacterium
CCAGTCTGCCAAATGCTGTATCCATCGCCTGTACGATAGAGGGAGTATCTGCCGCTGAGCCTACTGCTGTGCTGAACATATAGCTGCGCTTGTGGCTGCTGCCTATGCGCTTGACAAAGTAGGTGGCTTCCAGGGACACTGTGCCGTTGCTATAGATAAATTGGTTGATCGTGACTTTGACCCGGATCCCATTCTCCTTCTCTACATCCCAAGGGAAAAGATATACGCTGGGATTGGAGAACTTTTTCTGCAGGGAGCGGATCAGTGTGTTGGTCAGGGCTTTGGCAGTGGGGACTGCCCAGATCTCACTGCGGTAGCTGATCTCTCCTGCACCTTTCTGTACAGCGATCTGACTCTCCTCCAGATAGCCAGGTACAATGATCTTGTCCACACCGATCTGAACCTGCCGTTTGGAGGTGTGAGAGACCGATGCGGGACTCACGGAGAGTAGGTACTGCTTGGACACACCTCCACAGCCTGTCAGTACCAGTAGTGTCATTACAAAAAGTATCTGTTTCATTGTCAATTTCCTAGTATCAGTGCATTTGGTTTTTTATTGAGTTTGCGCAGGAGCCGCTTACTCTCCTCGGAGTTACGGTTAATCTCTTTGAGCATCTCTGTCACGCGCTTGCCAAAGAGAGAGTTAGAACGATAACCTCTGAGTACTTTTTTGGTCGTTCTGAGTGTTCTGTTTAGCTCTGCGATCGCCTTGTTGATCTTGACAGGCATCTCTTTGATCGCCTTGTCAGAGATCATCCCATCGAGTGAGTCTGAACTCTTGGTCAGAGAGCCCAGCAGGCGGCTCAGCGGTGCGCTGCTCTCATCCGCAAGGGCTTTAAAGCTGATGACTGCTTTATCAAGATTTTTCAGTGCATCCTGCAGCGGCTTGGCACTGCCGTCTATCAGCTGTCTGGTGGATGTCAATAAAGCACCAATATCCAGCCTGTTAAGCGTATTGGTAAACTGTGTCAACTCATCCAAAAGGCTGTTTTTCTGTACATCAAGTACAGGAAAAACAGTCTCTGTGTCAGCACTTTTGACCAGTGCAATTGGTGCCGTATTTTTGGCAAATACCAGATCAATAAAGAGGGAGTTGATGAGGGGATTGACACTGGTCAGTTGTGCGCGGAGGCCATCTCTGACGGCAAGATTGAGATTGTCAAACCCACTCCTGTTGGCATCGGCAAAGATAGAGACATCAATGTCTCCCGAAACTGCACCCTCCATCATATGGCTCTGGCTGTTGTAGCGCAGACTAACAGCACTGACCTCTCCGACATCAAATCCCTGATATTGAATCGATGCACCTTTTTTGATCCCTGATATTTTCCCTCGAAACTTAAAGCCAAAGGGGTACATCTCTCTCAGTTTCTGTCCTATTTTTTTACTCTCTGCCTCATACTGGCTTTCATAGAGGAGATAAAAGTAGTTTGATGCCGTCTTGGGATATTTCTTGTCAAGCTTGCTCTCCAGTGTGATGCCTCCAAATGCCAGGTAAGAGAGAATCGGTGCCAGCTTGACATCCAGCCTTCCTCCCTGCAGTCCTATATCCGCCAACCCCTGCACCCAAAACTTTGTCGTGATATTGACGATATCTGCATACTCTTTTTTGATAAATGCCACTACCTCGACACTCTTTCGGTCATGAGAAAGGGAGAGGTGTTCCACCTCACCCACTTGAATATTATGATAGTTGATTGGTGTCCCCACTTTGATACCGCTCACACTTTTGGAGCGGAGCAATACATACGCACCGGAGTTGATATCGCGGTAGGGAGAGTCCAATCCCTTAAAGTACCTCTTCTCCTCTTTACCTTCTACTGCATGCATCGCAATATAAGAGCCACTAATAAGGGTCTCCAGTCCACTGACACCACTGTATCCGACTTCAGGCTTGACAACCCAAAAGCGCGTGGCTTCATTGAGAAAACGCTCTGCCTCTTTGTTCATTCGGACGATGACCACGACCCCTTTGCCATTCTCTTCGATCTCAATGCGTGTAACCTTCCCCACGGGAACATTGCGATATCTTACCACACTCTGTCCCGCTTCAAGCCCCCCACTGTTGACAAAAACGATCTGGATCTCCGGCCCCATCTTGGCAAAGTGCTGGTAAACCAGCCAAAGTGAGATGATCAGCGCAATAAAAGGAACGATCCAGATAGAGGTAAAGAGATTGAAGCGGCTGCTCTCCTCAATGGTCGGTTGACTGATCTCGGCCATAGGGCTCCTTTTCTTTAAATAATCTCGTATCCAGCGACAGTGCTGCGAACATCGTAAAAAGTACCATTAGCACAAACGCTGTAGCACCAGGCCCTGCAATGACCCTGATCTGCCCTATATGCACCAGTCCTGTCAATATCGCTACCACGAAGACATCCACCATAGACCAGGGGCCGATCACCTCTGTCATATAGTGCAGTCTATGCTGACCCACACGGCTATAGCGCTGCTTTTTGAGATGGGTATTAATGAGAAGGTATAGTAGCACAATAAACTTCAAAATAGGCACCAGTACCGAGGCAACCAGGATGATCATAGCAATAGGATAAGAGCCCTCTTCCCAAAGCAGTATGATCCCACCGATGATCGTATTGCCTGTATGAGAGGAGAACTGCTCGCTAATCAGGATCGGATAGAGATTGGCAGGGACATAGAGGATTAGTGCCGTGATCAAAAATGCCCATGCTTTGGAGGTACTAAGCTTGGGATTACGAAAGATCCGAGAGCCGCATCGGTGGCAGTAGACATCTCCTTCTCTGTCTCTGTTTACTGCTTCACAGACGCTACACCGGAGCAGTGTCTTGGGATCGATCTGCTGTTTATGGGGCATAGTATATCCTCCGTCTGAGCTCCCAAAACTCACCGATACGGATACTCTTGCTCAGATAGATATCCAGCAGCACAAAGAGTGCCAGCGCCCAAAATGAGAGCCCAAAATGAATCTGCATCAGCCCTATCAGCTTCACCAACGCCACCAGAATGCTGACCAGGTATATTTCCAGCATATTCCATGGTAGCAGTTTTGAGAGCAGCACAAGCAGCTCCTTGGTCAGCTGTGCACCCTTGTGCTGCATCATCAACCAGTTAATCATGATATAGACCACCAAGATCATCAGAGGAAAGATGAAGACCATAAAAGCCACCACCACGCCTACGACATAAAAGCCATTTTCAAACAGCGAGAACACCATAGAGATGATGGTCACATGCTGTTCATGCCCCAGCATCTCTACCCGCACAAGCGGAAAGAGGTTGGAGACAAAAAAGAGCAGCAGTCCGGTGATACCCAGCGCCAGCCCATGATCCAGTATCCGCGCATCATAGTGATAGAGTATCCTGCCGCACTTGTCACATTTGGCACTCTTGCCTTTGGGGATCTCTACCTTTTGGTGGATCGTATGGCATTTGGGGCAGATGATCAATCGATCCAGCGCCACCTCTTCTCTGGGCAGTTGTGCCATGCACCTATTCCCTGTAGCCCCGAAGCAGATCAACCACATTGGTCGCATAACAGCCTTTGGGAAGGAAAAATCCCAACTCGTAGTGTGCTTTTTCCGGGATATACTTTCCTTTGATCTCTGTCGGAAAGATCCAGGCATAGCGTCTGGAGCCATTTTCACGGATCTCTTCATCAAATGCCTGTTCGATCTCTCTGGCTGCGCCTTCTGCCAATTTTACTTTCTTTCCAGGGATCAATCCTGTCACCGAGAGATCCCTCTCTGCAAATCTCTCTGCCTCTTTGGGTAGCTCCTCGGCATAAAAGATCCTGCCATAGGGGTAATGCATCAGCAGGTCACCTTCGAGTATCTTGAAGAAGTTTTTTTGCTTCTTGCTCCCTGCCAATGTGCCTTCGGGAAGCTTCAGTACCTCCTCCGCCTCCCTCTCCGAAAACTCCTCCAGCAGTCTGCAGAGCTCTATACGCTTGCTCAGCCAGTTGTTGAACAGATAGCTCTGGTAGGCGGAGATGAGAAACGCACGGTTCTTTCTGTCCCGCATCTTCAGCTCTCCAGAGAGGATCTTCTGCCCCTCCTGCCAGTTGTCCCCATACATCCCGAAGCGCTGATGCCCGAAGTAGTTAGGCACACCATGCATCTTGATCCACGCCAACACAGAGTCCAGCATCTCCTTTTGTACGCCGAGTACCTTTTTGAAGCGCAGGTGAAAACGGTTGCCTTTGAGGTGTCCGATGCGTATCTTGTTGTTGTGTCGGATACGGTCGAGGATTTTGATCTGCGGATGGGTGAAGTCTTCCAGCTTGGGCGCATGTGTTGCCATGATCGAGATATACTGGATGGTCATGGCATGTTTGTCCTTGAGCCCCGCATAGCCGATATCCCGCTGCCTGATCCCCAGATGGTCACTGAGGACACCCAGCATCTCCCAAGTGGTCAGCTCCTTTTTACGGATCTTCAGCGCCAGATGCTCCCCCTCTCCACTAAAGTCATACAGCGGTATCTCCTCCACAGTAAAGTCTCTGGGGCTCGGGTTAAAAATAAATGCATTTTTGTGCGCCAATGGCATCAACCAACGGGGTAATTTCGACATCTGCTTCCTTTGAAGAGATTATAACACAGCTTGCAAAAGGTTTTGCCTCTGATTACGATAGATTGGTCGGCTGGTAAGTCAATTGGATTGGAAATTGTGAGTGAAGAAAAAGTACGAGTGTATTATTAAGATGAGATTAAATAGATAAAAGATTTCACCTCATCTCTTATTCCTTTTTCAATCTCTCCGTTTCAAAAACACCCCACTCTC